>PXEK01000339.1 GCA_003564735.1 Cryomorphaceae bacterium | reverse complement strand
ATTGGCCGCCGCCACTACACCTCTGTGTCCGTCACCCCCCACAGCCAGCGGCTTACCCCGTAAATGGGGATGATCCAACTCCTCCACCGATGCATAAAAAGCATCCATGTCAATATGAATTATTTTTCGGATGTATTTGAAAGGCACGCTCATTGAATTCTCAGTAAAATCTCAGAACTTATTTAATAAAAACCGAGAGTTGCGAAAATACACCTTTAGGGCCTTATTTCACCGGTAAACAAACCGATTGATTGTTATTCCTATGAGAAAAAAGAAAATATTTAAGAAAAAGAAATTAAGTTTGTCAAATAATTTTGAGCGTTAAACATCATATGTATATGAGAATATTTTACCATTCACTTTTTCTTTTAATAGCAGTTATTTTCGGACAACATACTCACAGCCAGACCTATTGTTCTTCAATGTATTCTATCGGTTGTTCCTCCGGTGATCAAATAGAAAATTTTAGCACCACCGGCGGTGTAACAAATATAAGTAACCTCAATTCAGGGTGCAGCCCCGGGAATTACTCACACATTACTAATCAAGCGGTTCAAATTACGTTCAACGGAACTTTTAATTTTACTGTACAAGCGGCCACTTGGTCTCAAGGCTTCCGAATATGGGTAGATTGGAATAACGATGGTGATTTCAACGACCCCGGAGAAGATGTGTGGAATTCGGGAACTTCAGCTACCACACCATTTACCGGTAGTATTACCGCCCCAACTAATGCTGTTCCCGGGACACTTAGAATGAGAGTCCGATCTGATTTTGTTTCTGTACCTACAGATCCTTGCACTCAACAGACTTTTGGTGAAACGGAAGATTACAATATCATTCTTCAAGGTAACTCCCCGAATGATGCCGGAGTAACTGCTATAGCCGAACCCTCCGGAAGCTCGTGTGCCGGGCCTCAAAACGTTATTGCCACCGTAGAAAACTTTGGTATTGACCCGTTAAATACCGTGACCGTAAATTGGGAGGTCGGCGGCAACCTGCAACCGCCCGTAACAGTAAGCCCGGGTCTAGTAGGGTCACAAAGTTCAGGAACAACGACAGCCAATGTGTTTTTGGGTTCTTACGACTTTCAAAACCCCGCAGATGCTAACATCAAAGCTTGGACTTCACAACCCAACGGTGTTGCCGATACCAACAACTTTAACGATACCGCAACTTCAACCGTTGATATCAACTTTGCCGTGATTCAAGTGGTGCAATCTGCTGATATGACTTGTGCTGATGAAGCCAACGGTCAAGCCATAGTAACTTCACTTGGAGGTACACCTCCGTTCCGTTATTACTGGAGCACGGGTGACACCGGCTCTACCGTGAATATCCTACCACGAGGTACACATCAAATTCTGCTCATTGACGGTATCGGTTGTAGAGACTCCATTGATTTAACAATTGATGCACCCGACTCCATGCTGGTCAATTTAGAAAAAGGCGGTGTTACCTGTAAAGGGTCTACGAACGGCTTTGCTCACCTTAATATCGTAGGAGGACAAACGCCTTACAGTTTTAACTGGAGTAACGGCATGAAGCGGCAAAACATCAACAATGTGCCTCCCGGGAATTATTCTGTTACGGTAACCGATGATTTAGGGTGCACCTCTGAAAAAAATATTGAAATTATTACCGTTCCCATTTTGCGAAGTCAACTGGATTCGGTTCATCCCGCCAACTGCTCTGATAACATGGGCGAAGCTTATATCACGGCCAACGGAGGACTCCAACCCTATTCTTACAACTGGCCGGGCGGACTCAGCGGTCGGGTACAAACGGGTATTTCGGGTGGCACTTACGAGGTAACCGTAATTGATGCCGGAGGTTGTGATGATGTAACCACAGTAAAGGTTCCCGAACTCAATGTAGGGGTTACGTTTGATCGTCCCACGTTATCTGCTAATTTTAATAGTGCAACATTATACCAATGGTTCGATTGTGACCAAGGCACTCTTATACCCGGAGAAAACTCTCAAGACTTTACTCCTACGCAGCCCGGCAATTACGCTTTAATCGTTAGCTATGGCAACTGTACAGATACCTCAGGCTGCCATTTCGTAGCCTATACAAGCACTGAGAATAAACTTGAAAGCCATGCACAAATCAATGTATATCCCAACCCAAATGACGGGTTTTTCCATGTAAGTTTTAAGGGTAACACCACAGGCGCAGCCATAATTGAACTTTTTGACCTCAACGGCAAACTCATTCAATCCCGTGAAATTCAAAACCCGGGTAACGGTTACGTTCACCAAATCGATGAAACTCTTGCCTCGGGAATGTACATCTTAAAAGTATTGCAAAGTGAGAATGCTTCACTTCATCGTGTTGTGGTGAAGTAATCACATATAACAAACTTCAATAAAAAAAAAGGCGAATGAAAATTCGCCTTTTTTTTATTAATAAACGAAAGGTTTTTATTTCGCGAACTCCTCAATTAACCGCTCAACGATTTTGTGCCGGGAAAGAAGCAAAAGCTTTGAAAATAGTTTTTGCCGAATTTAAATATCCACCGATTATTGTGATTTTCGAGGGGTAACATTCAGCTGATTTCTCATATGCTCAAGTTGTTCATTTTTTGCCGCTAATAAACGTTCATAAAGTGTTTGCACCTGTTTAACAGCTGGATTATTATATGCGCTAAACTCACCTTTTTGATGACTTGTACTGTTATTGAAAATAATGTTAGAATCAAAACCGAGTAATTTTTGAGGAGAAATACCCAAAACATCACTAATTTCATTCAACCTATCAATAGTAAGCTTCGTTTCCTATGATTCGATTTTTGAATATGCACGTATTGAAATGCCCAATTGAGTAGCTAAATATTCTTGCGAAAAACCTTGCAGTTCGCGTAGCTGTTTCAGTTTTTTTCCTACATTTGTAATCATAGCGAGTTTGTTCAAAGTTCAAAATTAGAACAAATATTTCAATTATTGAACAAAAAAGGTCAGCGAAAACAAAAACATTGTACGAGGTTTGCTCAATCTTTCGGCCAAAGATAAGAGAGAAGCTCGAAACCTCTTGAAAATGCAGGGCAACAAACTATTAATTTTTATTATTATGAAAAAGTTGAT
>PXEK01000092.1 GCA_003564735.1 Cryomorphaceae bacterium | reverse complement strand
TAACGCCGCGACGTATTCCAATTTGCGCAGTACCGTTTTTGACGTGGGGCTATTTTACAGTACCACTGAAGGTCAAATAGGCAACGTAGTTCAAGAAGCCGATAATGCGGGATTGAGGTACTTTAGCTTGGGGTTCCCCATATCTGACAGGTTGGGCTGGGGCATGGGAATTACCCCTTACAGCGAAATGGGCTACGATTTCACCTCAACGGCTGATGTGGGATCGAATACGGCGCGCACGCGTTACACAGGTTTGGGTGGAATTTCCAGGGTTCACGGCGGATTAGGGTATGAGATTGTGAAAGACAGTGCGAACAGACTAAGCGTAGGCGCTAACTTTCTCTATTTTATGGGGCCCTTAGAGCAAACCACCACCGTGGGATTTACGGGAGCCGACGGCGGCCAATTCAACTCCGTAATTTCACGTGAAATGCGTACCTCAGATATTCATTTTGACGTAAGCGTTCATTATAAGAAAGACATCACTAAAGTGTTTTCCAAAAAGAAGAACACCCGTGTTTACCTAAATTTGGGAGCATCTTTAATGCCCCAAACCGATTTGTCATTGAGAAGAACTCAAGGAGCTTTTTCAAGTTCAAACCAGCCTAAAGATCAGGTTAGAGAAACCCGAGATACCTCATCACTCACACTGCCTACGGAATTTGGTGTGGGCGGATCGCTGGAAATCACCAACATCAACAAGAAAAACCGGTTGATATTCGGATTTAATTATGAAAATATTGATTGGCAATCGCTTTCTATTGCCGGCTCAAACGAGGGACTAACCAATTCGCATGTGTATTCTTTTGGGATGCAATATGCGCCCAACGAACAAGCTATTCGCGGATTGTTCAAGCTCATGCGATACCGCTTGGGTGCTCGATATGCCGATACACGTATTGTGATTGACGGCAATCAACTTTCTGATTACGCCGTAACGGGAGGCTTTTCCATACCTTTAGTGGCATCGCGTTCCATAACTACGTTGTCAACTACTTTAAACTTTGGTATGGAATACGGTGTTCGAGGCTCAAGTGCAGAGTTTACGGAAACCTACGTGAGGTATATGTTGGGCATCTCCATTACGCCGAGCTTCTGGGATAAATGGTTTCAAAAACGAAGAATTAATTAATACAAAATACTGTGCCTAATATCAAAAAGTCGGGTTTTTTGGCAGGGTTTATGTGGATCGAAATATTTTAAATCAGTAAATTAAATGAATACTCAGGGTTTTATGAAAATCAAAAAGGTAATTTTAGGTTTAATGTTTACCGCGTTGGCTACCGCAGCGGGCGCTCAAGGAAAATACGGTGAAACGGAAGAAGACAGCATCAGCTGTTTAAAGAACTTATCGCTGTACACCGAGTTCTACAATCAAAAGGCTTTTGATGACGCTTTACGTCCTATGGTTGACGCAATGAACACCTGCCCCAAATCAAGTAAGAACCTATACATACGCGGAGGGAATATTCTCAATCATAAATTGAAACAACTCAAGGCCGGCGGTGATGACGAGCAGCAAGCAAAATACTTAGATACCCTTAAAATGATGTACGATTTACGTATCGAGCATTTTGGTCAAAGAGGTTACGTTTTAGGGCGTAAAGGAACCGATATGTTGCGCTACGGTAGCAGCTCTGATTTCAAAGAGGCTTATGACGTCCTGCGCGAATCGGCAAAACTGAGCGGAGAAAAAACTCAGGCCGGAATACTCTCAGCCTTGTATCAAGCGGCTTATGTTTTGCAAGCTAAAGGTGTTATCGAAAAAGAAGAGGCGCTTGAGCTGTACGGTGAATTGAGTGAAATTGTAGCGGCCAATAAAGGTAAGGAAGGTGAAGAGGGATATAAAAAGGCTCAAGAAGCTATCGATCAAATTTTTGGCAAAATTGCCACATGTACAGATTTGGTGGAAATCTTCACACCCAGGTTCGAGGCTGACCCCAATGATGAGGAATTGCTGGAAAACATTATAGGGTTACTTGAAATGCAAAACTGTGCAGATGAAGAGCTGTTTTTACAGGCAAGTAAAAATTTAGATGAAATCAATCCTTCAGGTGAATCCAAATACGGAATCGGCGTGGCACTTTTGAAGAAGCAAGAGTACGAGGAAGCTGTAAAGTACCTTAAGGAAGCTGCAGATTTACTGGATGACGACGTGGAGAGAAAAGTCTCGGCACTCAATTATGCGGCGAGCGCTCTAATGCAGCTTAGAAAGTATCCCGAAGTGAAGCAAACGGCGCTGAAAGCGTTAAAAGCTGATCCTGAAAATGGCGAGGCCTACATGCACATCGGCGATGCTTATTTTTACGGTTCAAAAAGTGTGGGAGATTCGAAATGTACTAAAGCCGGCGGTTATTGGGCGTCTATTCCCAAATACCAAAAGGCAAAAAGTTTAGATCCCGAACTGGCTGATAAGGCCAATCGTAAAATTGGTTCGGCGCGTGCACAGTTTCCTGACAAACAAGAGTGTTTTTTCGAAGATATTACCGACGGCCAATCCTTTGAGGTAGGCGGCTGGATTAACGAAACCGTTACCGTTGAAACGAAGTAATATTTGTAACATTTATCAAGGCTCAAAGCAACCGACCTCTCGGGGTTCGGTTGCTTTTTTGCGTTTAAAAGAGGGCTTGCGTAAACTTCAATTTGTACGGTTTTGCAGAGCAATCTTGGCTCTGACCATTATTATGATGAGCCCTATTTTATGGATGAGTTGCTCAAATGAAAAATCAGATATTGAACGCATTACCATTACCGATGATTTCCCCAATGAAGTGAGTGAAAATGTTACGCTGTATTACAGTGACTCGGCAAAACTCAAGGTGCGCCTCATTGCTCCCGTTTTTGAAAGTTATTACCGGGGTGAGGACTCATACAGCGAATTTAATCAAGGTATTGATGTAACCTTTTACAGCGACAGCGGTACGGTGGAATCTACAATTACGGCGAATTACGCAAAATACTATTCGGAACGCGGCATAATGGAAGCGGAAGAAGATGTGGAGGTGGTGAATATTGACGGAGATATTCTCAACACCGAACAACTGACATGGAATAGAAATGAAGAGCAAATTACCTCTGATGCTTTTGTGAAAAT
>PXEK01000237.1 GCA_003564735.1 Cryomorphaceae bacterium | reverse complement strand
TTTATTACCAATAACGGAGATGCGTCTATTCAAAGTGCCGCCAGGAACGGTGGAATTAAGAAGATTTCTACAATTGATTATGAAGTAGAAGCCGGTTTTTTCTCAACCAGATATAAAACAATAGTAACCGGTGAGTAACCGATTATTTTGAGATGTCAATAAAAGCCCACGACTCGTGGGCTTTTTTATGTTTGATGATTTTTATAAGTATATGATGAGCAGGATATTGATAGCCATATTGACTTTGTTTTCTTTTTGGTTTGTCGTGTCTTGTGAAAACCCTAACGAAGGATTGATGAAGAGGGTAGGTGCATCTTATTGTATTAAAGACTCAACCTTTTCGAAAGAAACAGGAACGGAAAAAGATAAAAGGTTTTTTAACCGATTTTTGCGTACTCATGAAAATAGTCACTTTTGGCATGCCACTCTAACTTCAAGCCAATTGTCTTATTATGTATCCGTTTTTCAATCTGATAAGGGGGGTGTTGTAAATGAGCGAATTAAAGATCGTTTTTCTGAGGTTTACAAAGTAGAACAGGATGATTTCGGGCGATATTTTTTCGGAAGACGTGATACGCTTTATCTTTCTACCACTTTGGTTTACGACCCTACAGTACATGATTTTTTAGTGTTTGATTATTTAAACAGCGACTCCGGCGAAGTAAATCAAATATATTTTAATCACAGAATTACCAAATTTGTAAAAAGGTGTACAAAGTAATTTTTTTATTTTTTATTTTTAATGGATTAGCAGCACAATGTGATGCCCAAAGACTTAAGGTAATGTTGCTCAAAGACGGGAATATACTCTATTACGTCCGAGGTATGGAAATGAAAGGTAAGTCGTCTCATACGGGTGTCTTAGATATGACTTACATCCATCAAGATACAATACCGAAGACAGTGAGAGTTAATTTAACCATTGAGTCAAGACGCCACGGAGGGTTGCCCGATAGTGTTTTGTTTGAAGAGACAGGATGTGTCATTCCCCCCGAAGTGAAAAGTGAGCTTTTTTATATTGATACTTTGAATAGGGGGTTTCGCACCAGAGCAAGTTATAGAATACCTGTAGGTTTATTTAAAGAGTGTTTTTTGGTCAAGGATTTATCGTTAAAGGTTTTTTACGGTTCTGACTCTTATCGGTTCAAGCACAAGAGAAGGGAGAAGAAGTATTATAATTATATCCTTGAAGAATTTGAAATGGAGTTTGGGTGGAACTCTAAATCATAATTATACACGATTACTTATACTGATGAAAAAGCCTCCGAGTTCAAATTTATAAATGTTGTTGTACTCGGGGGCTTTTGTCAATTTCCTATACTTGGGTAGGCTATGTTTGAATCACCCCCACATTGTAGCGCTCCTCAATAGGGCGGTGGTTTGCTGCCTCAATGCCCATAGATATCCATGTGCGTGTATCAACGGGGTCTATGATGTTATCAATCCACAAGCGGCTCGCTGCATAGTACGGTGAGGTTTGTTCATCGTATCGATTTTTGATTTTATCAAATAACTCTTTTTCTTTCTCGGCGGTAATTTTCTCTCCCTTCGCTTTTAAGCGTCCCACTTCAATGGACAATAAAACTTTGGCGGCTTGGGAACCACCCATAACGGCAATTTCGGCGGTGGGCCACCCTACAATTAATCGAGGGTCATAGGCTTTTCCACACATGGCATAATTTCCGGCGCCGTAGGAGTTGCCGGTAATAATGGTGAATTTTGGAACTACGGAGTTCGCCATGGCGTTTACCATTTTAGCACCGTCTTTGATGATGCCGCCATGCTCAGACCGTGATCCCACCATAAAGCCGGTTACGTCTTGTAAAAAGACGAGCGGAATTTTCTTTTGATTGCAATTCATGATGAATCGGGCGGCTTTATCGGCAGAATCACTGTAAATAACTCCGCCAAACTGCATGCCGTCTTTACGGCTTTTTACCATGCCCCTTTGGTTGGCTACGATGCCTACAGACCAACCGTCAATTCGAGCATAGCAGGTTACGATAGATTTACCGTAATCTTTTTTGTATTCTTCAAATTTAGATTCATCTACCAACCTTTTGATGATATCACGCACCTCGTAAGGCTTACTGCGGTCATCGGGCATGAGTCCGTACAAATCCTCAACTTTTTCAGCGGGAGCTTTGGGCTCGCTTCGGTTGAATCCGGCAGTGGTGGAGTGCCCCACCTTGTCCATGATACTTTTTATTTGGTCAAGGCAGTCTTCATCATTCTCACATTTATAATCGGTAACTCCGCTTATTTCGCAGTGCGTTGTAGCGCCGCCCAGTGTTTCATTATCGATATCTTCTCCAATGGCGGCCTTTACTAAGTGTGAACCCGCTAAAAATATTGATCCTGTTTTATTTACAATCAGTGCTTCATCGCTCATTATGGGTAGGTAGGCACCGCCGGCTACACAGCTCCCCATAATGGCCGAAATTTGAAGGATTCCCTCACTCGACATACGGGCATTGTTCCTGAAAATGCGGCCAAAGTGCTCCTTATCGGGAAATATTTCATCTTGCATGGGTAGAAAAACGCCTGCGCTGTCCACCAAGTAAATGATGGGTAATTTGTTTTCCATGGCGATTTCTTGTGCGCGCAGGTTCTTTTTTCCGGTAATCGGGAACCAAGCGCCGGCCTTTACTGTGGCATCGTTGGCCACTACAATACACTGCTGTCCTTTCACATACCCGATTTTCACAACCACTCCTCCGGAAGGACAACCGCCGTATTCTTGGTACATTCCGTCACCGGCGAAAGCGCCTATCTCGATACTTTCACGATTGTTGTCCAAGAGGTAATCTATACGTTCGCGTGCGGTCAACTTACCTTGACCATGGAGCTTCTCAATACGTTTTTTACCGCCACCTAAGGAAACTTCGTCGTGCTTCTTGTTTAAGGCAGAAATTTTTAAACGCATTTTATCTTCGTTCTTATTGAATTCAAGTTCTTTTTTTGAGGGCATAGATTGATATTTTTAAATTCACCTTTATTAGAGGATTTTACTTTTTAGATCGTTCATGGTGAGTACTTCAATTTCGCTAACACGTGAAAGATTCAGGTCATTCGTAATAAAGTAATCGCAACTGTCGTT
>PXEK01000062.1 GCA_003564735.1 Cryomorphaceae bacterium | reverse complement strand
CCGCCGCCGGTCCAGGTACGCCCGGATACGTCGGCACCGGGGGTGGTACCGTTTCCACCCGGGCTTGCAGCAGCAGCAGCGCCGCCGCCACCGTTTTGACCGGAATTGCCCGCCTGATTAGAAGGGTTTTGAGCTGCTTGACCGTGGCACCCGTTACAGCCGGTGGTTTTACCACGACCTCCACCACCTCCTGCAATTACCAAAATGGACTGGTTGGTGTTATGAGGCGCTCTTGTTACGAAAGAGCCTCCGCCACCTGAACCGTGGAGGCCGTCGGTTGATAGCCCTGCTTGACCAACAAGGATGTTTAGGGTTTCGCCTGCCGTTAACATGAACTCGCCTGTAATGTGTGCTCCTAATCCACCTCCTCCTCCGCCTTGTGCTCCCCTTGCTTCTATTAGGTGCAAGCCTGAGGTGGGAACGATCCATTGTTGAATACCGCTATTTGAAGTTACCTGGCCGGCGAGCGTGGTTCCGGCGTAGGCACTATTAAGTTGTGCTTGCGAGGGGCCAAACCGACCGGTGGCTCCTGCATTTGTAAATGTATAAACGTTTTGTCCGTTTAACGAACTTAAATACGATAAGGCTAAACATAGTGTCAACCCGTAGGTGTAAAATTGCTTCATGTAATCTCAGTTTAAAATTTTTGCAAATGAAAAAGTAAAGCCAGGGAGGTCCTCTGAAAAAACTAAGGAAATTCTTTTCAGCGTAAAGATAAAACTTTACGTTTGTGAAAAATCAGATAAAGTGCTGAGAATTATTATCTTAATAAATATTTTATTCTACATAAACCATGTTTTTCCAAATAATGATACGACTCTAAAATTTGTTTTTGGAGATCGTTATTTTTACAATATAATTGAGAGTCCGGGAGGGGGGGTGTTTACCGGCACATCAAGAGGAATTTATCAATGGATAGGTACTGAGTCTAAGAAGATTTCGGAGCAGCCCGGATATATTGATTGGGACCCGGTGAATGCTGAGCCTGTAATCAATAAAGATGTGCCTAAGATATTCAAATATGAAGAATTTAGTTATCTTTTACCAAACCCCGATCAGTCAAGAGAAGTTTTTTATGGCGCTACAAAAGATTACTTGTATATAGTTGCCGATGGACATTTGTATGTCTTCAAAACGGAGCCTTACAGGCGCTCATTTAAAAGAGAGAGCATAAGGAGTATTTCAAAAAATTATGTGGGTGGCTATTCAGGAATCTATAAGAATGGCGTTTTACTGGAGCACCCTTCTTATGTAAATGGATACATCAGGGAAATTGGGGACACGGCATTCATTATGTACGATGGAGTTGTTGTAATCAAACCGGACACAACAATAGACTTAATTCAAGAAATCGCAGAAACCAAAAAAACACAACACAACGCTGTTGGGCAATTCCGGGATGTTCTATTAGTTCCTGATGTAGGTTATTTCTTTTCCACAGACAACAATCTCTTTCAGATAAATTTTAGCCTGGAAATTGTCGATAAAATTAATGATTCAGAAGCAAAAAATGAAATCATTCTCATCACACGTCTAGGGGAAGCAGTTTACTACAGCTTCGAAAATCATGTTTGCATTTATAATACGACTACCAAGTTTACAGACACACTTGTCACCCTTTCAAAACCTGTGGTTTCAGGAATACATAAGGGGCGGCTGTTTTATCTACTCACAGAGGATTCGCTCTACATGTATAACAGATCTCTAGGGTTAAAAAATCTTCACGAATACTATTCTGCACATACTTTACTGGCTTTGAACTCTAAAGAAATAGTGGTTTCTTCAAACACAGGACTATTTATTTATAACGTTCAAATAGGACAAAACACTCCATTATTGTCAGATATAGAGTTTAACAAGAAGGCATTGTATAAAAGGAATAACTCGTTGCTCGCAGGAGCTGTAACGGGTTTGTACAAAATTGATTTATCGTCAAAAGAACGGGTGATAGAAGAAGCGCGAAAAGCGGTATTACTTGAAGAGTCAAGCAAAGATTCTCCCGGCATATTATTATACTTCATATCCGGCGTGCTGCTCATCTTAACGGGCTATTATATTTCAACTTTTAAAAACCGTAAGAAGATAGAGTTTATAGAGCAAGGTGTTGAGTTAAAACTCACGGAAACAGAAGTATTGAAGTACATTAAGGCAAATTTAAAAACCGTAAGCGTGAAGTCATTATGTGATCATTACCATATCTCTACTCGTGTTTTATACAACATATTTGATGAATATTCTTCTCCGGGAATAGCTATTCGTAATTTACGTATGGAAAAAATGAATGAAATTTTGAAAAACGGGGGTTCAATTGACGATGTAGTGAGTCAAACAGGATTTTCTGAAGGCTACGCCAAAAAACTAATGATAAAAAGGCGCAGGGTTAAAGGCTAAAGCTAGTGTTTTTTTAATTAAAAACGGTACCACAAATAAATAGTATTGTGGTCACAATGAATTGAAAAACACAATACGCCGATTTTATTTTTATTCTTGAGGCAGCTAACTTCTTGTCGTCTGTTTGCAATACTGCTTGACAAGATGTGTTCATACTTGTCTTCTTTGCGTTAAGGGCGGCGCGTGCCCTTATTGAGGCTGTAGCTGAGCCTTCAGCCTATTTTCATCCTCGATAATTTCCAACGTTTTCTTAATTACCTTATCCTCGGCATTCCAAATCGGGTAAAAACCCTCGCTGTCCCACACATTTCGCGCTATGTATGATTTGATTCTGCGACTGATTCTGTCCCGGGTACGTTGATACCCTTTTTCATCAAACTCAACATCTTGACTGTCTGCGTACTCTAAAAACTCGGGAAGCAAGTCTTCAATATTGAAGGTGTTTTTAAACGACTCGGCCGTGTAATCTCTTTCCAGCGTTTCGCGGTGTTTATCGGCGTAATTGAAAGCCCACTGATAAAGGATGCCGCCATAAACCAGTCGGTTAAAGTACCCTGTCGAGCGTCCCGTGTCAATAGGCACAAAAACATCGGGAAAAATACCGCCGCCGCCGTACACCGTTTTACCCCCGGGGGTTGTAAACCGCAGTGAGTCAGGAAAGTCGGTGCTGTCGGGATGCAGCATTTCACTATTGTGAAAGCGATCGGTT
>PXEK01000215.1 GCA_003564735.1 Cryomorphaceae bacterium | reverse complement strand
TTTGAAATGGTTTTGAAAATAAATTGCCTGCGTCGCATTTCGCCGGGGGTGAAGTCTCTCGTGCCTTTTGGAATCCCTATTGTACTCATGTGCATTTTGTGTGTTCAGGTGGAAGTATGTTTGCTCACTGTATTTTGCAAGTGCAAATATGCGAATAAATAGCGGTATAAACAGGGTGGAAGTAGGAGTAGGCCGGCTAAAAAACCGGAATAATGTTCGTCTCGTCAAAGGCAAACGCGTTACTTTCGCCACATGGAATTACCCTCAAAATTTTTACAAAATGCAGTAGAGCAGTTTTCAACTTTGCCGGGTGTAGGACAAAAATCGGCGTTGCGCTTGGTGTTGCATTTACTTCGTAAGAATAATGATGAGCTTAATGATTTTGTGGCTTCACTTGATCAACTCAAAAACAACGTTCGGTTTTGTAAAAAGTGCGGAAACATCACTGATGATGAGTTGTGCGGTATTTGTTTGAATTCTAAACGTAACCACAATTGTATATGTGTGGTTGAAGATTTACGTGACATTATGGCCATAGAGAATACGGGAACGTACAATGGGGCCTATCATGTTTTGGGCGGTCATATTTCCCCTATGGAAGGGGTGGGACCCGGTGATTTGAATATCGACACCTTAATAAAGCGCGCTCAAACACAATGTGACGAGGTGATTTTAGCTTTGAGCACGACCATGGAAGGCGACACCACTAATTTCTATTTGTATAAAAAACTCAAGGGTTGCGACGTAAAAATAACCACCATAGCGCGAGGTGTGGCTATTGGCGATGCTTTGGAGTATACCGATGAGGTAACGCTCGGGCGCTCCATCGCCAATAGAACTTCTTTCGAGTCGTCGTTAAATCGAATGTGATGAAAAAAAAGCTTTCGGTTATTATCGTGAATTACAATGTGAAGTACTTTTTGGAACAGTGTTTATTATCTGTCCAAAAAGCGGTACTTAATATTGACGCTGAGGTTTTTGTTGTTGATAATAACTCGGTTGACGGTTCATGCGAAATGGTTGAAGAGCGTTTTTCCGAGGTTACGTTGATAAAAAATAAAGAAAACGTAGGTTTTTCCACAGCCAACAATCAAGCTATTAAAAAAAGTACAGGGGAGTATGTGCTGCTTCTTAATCCCGATACTTTGGTTGAAGAAGATACCTTTAAAAAGTGCGTACAATTTATGGATGCGCACGAAGATGCCGGTGGGTTGGGAGTTAAAATGGTGGATGGTAAAGGAAAGTTTTTGCCCGAGTCAAAGCGGGGTTTGCCTACCCCCGAGGTAGCCTTTTATAAAATATTTGGTCTTTCGGCCATGTTTCCAAAATCAAAGCGTTTTGGCAAATACCATTTGGGCTATTTGAGTAATGAGGAAACCCACAAAGTAGATATACTTTCAGGTGCGTTTATGCTCATGCGGAAAAGCGTTTTAGATCAAGTGGGGCTGCTTGATGAAAGCTTTTTTATGTATGGTGAAGACATTGATTTAAGCTGGAGAATCGTTCAAGGCGGATATAAAAACTATTATTTCCCCGAAACACGTATTATTCACTATAAAGGTGAAAGTACCAAAAAGGGCAGTTTAAACTACGTATTCGTATTTTATAAAGCTATGATTATTTTTGCCCGCAAACACTTTTCGGCCTCTCAGGCGGGTATTTTCTCCTTTTTTATCAATTTAGCCATTTACTTTAGAGCCGGCTTAAGCATCGTAAATCGTGTTATCAAAAAAGTGGCATTACCGCTCGCTGATGCAGTATTATCCTTGGCAATACTGTACCAAATCACGATGTTTTATGAACACGTAAAAGACATTTCTTATCCTTGGGCTGCACTTCAAATCATACTTCCTGTTTACGTGTTTATTGCAATGTTAAGTATGGGTTTATTAGGAGGCTATGATAAGCCCTTAAGGCCGGTAAAAATAATAAAAGGCATTTTGCCCGCCTTACCGTTAATGCTCATTTTTTATGCGCTATTGGGTGAGGAATACCGGTTTTCCAGAGTCATAATTATAGTGGGGTGTTTAGGCATTTTGGTTAGCGTATTTTTGGTCAGAACCCTCCTGCATCTGCTCAATGTTAAAGGCTTTAATTTGAGTGCCGGTTCGATGAAGAGAGTTGCTGTATTGGGAGAACAAGACGAGGTGGAGCGAGTGAAAAAAATGTTGAGTCAAATACGACTGAATTATGAGGTTTTAGTTCCCGTGAGGCCTCACGAAAATGTTTCGGCTCAATCACATACGTATGTGGGGAAGCTTTCTCTGTTGCCTGAAATTGTGCACGGTTTACGACTGAACGAGGTTATTTTTTGCAGTAAAGATGTTGATGCTGATGTGATTATTTCTCAAATGCGCAGACTCGCAAAGTACGACTTGGAGTACAAAACAGCGCCGGCTTCTTCAGAGTTTATCATAGGTAGCAGTTCAGTAAACAGTACAGGACGTTTTTATAGTTTGTATGAGCTTAACAGTATTAGTAAAACCGAGAATAAACGCAACAAAAGGCTTTTTGATGTTCTCACCGCACTTCTTCTTTTGCCCTTTGCGCTGCTGCTTTTTTGGTACGGCAACTTTTTTAAAAAAGCGCTCAAAAGTGTTTTTTCGGTTCTTATCGGTCAAAAAACTTGGGTGGGGTTTAACCCTAAACACACGCAAAAGTTGATTTTGCCTAAAATTAAGCCCGCAGTATTTTATGTAGATGAAGTGTTACTAGGTCAAAATATAAATAGGGAAATTCGTGTAAAAATGTATTTTGATTACGCCAATAATTACAAATTGAGTGAAGACATCTCAATTATTTGGAGACTGCTTATGGTTTAATTATTACCGCGGCATTAATTCTCTCTTTTTATTTTCTGTTTTTAACGGTGATAGGGCAAAAAACAGACTTAAATGCCTTACTTTTGCACTCTCAAAAAAATGAAATAATATATGGCACAAGTTGAAGTTACTCTTCCAAAAATGGGTGAAAGTGTTGCTGAAGCAACCATCACCACTTGGTTGAAAAATGTGGGTGATACCGTTGAAGCTGAGGAATCCATAGTAGAGATAGCTACCGATAAAGTGGATAGTGAAGTTCCCTCTCCCGCGGATGGAGTG
>PXEK01000073.1 GCA_003564735.1 Cryomorphaceae bacterium | reverse complement strand
GAAAGACGCGTTAGCGAGTATGTTTTTTATTACTTGCTTATGGCCTACAGCAAATCGGGGCAATGTGACAGAACCCTTCAAGCCTTGAATGATTTTTATTTGAATTACAGTTACGAAAACGAATGGTACCTGGTAGATGCTCAAAATTGGTTTAGAAACTGCAAGCCGGTTGAATATGAAAAACCCGAGAAAGAGGCTGAGCAACAGCCTGCAAAAGAAAAATTCATTGAAAAACCGATGGCTCAACAAGAAAAAGAAATTAAAGAGCATATTATAGGTACCAAAGAAGTATCATATACCTATAAAGGCAATGAATACGGAGTTCAAGTAGGGGCTTTTGTGGAGCCCGTATATACTTACGAGTTCCCCGGGCTGCGAAATATTGAAGTATATGTAGATCAAAACGGCGTTTACCGCTATATCATCGGTAGATTTATGTTCGATTCCCAAGCTGAAAGACTCCTCAGAGCCATTAAGGAAAAAGGTTACGAAGATGCATTTGTTACCAACATCAAAAACAAACAGAAATTTAGCGAGCAAGTGCTGACTATAGACCGGGATAACATCAACAAACGACTCATCGGCAGGGTGGATTTTCGCGTTCAAATAGGTGCTTTTAAGGGTGATACCATTCCTGAAGATTTAATGGAGGTTTACTTACAACTCGACAGCATCACCGAGGTACGCATGCCCGATATAACCATTATGACCGTGGGTAGTTTCGACACTTACGAAGCGGCATCATTTTACAAAGAGTTGGTTCAAGACTTAGGCGTTGAAGATGCTTTCGTTTCCGCTTTCAATTACAACAGAAAAGTAGATTTGAAACAAGCCATTTTGTATATAGAAGAACAAAAAGAAGCCATTAAAAAACGTAATTTACGCGAAGCTGAAATTTACGACAAATGACCTTATGTGCACGTTTATTTTGCAAAGCGAGCATAAGGTTCTGACCAAAAAAAGTAGCATGAAAAACATTTTATTTATAGCACTGAGCCTATTTTTTTGCACGGGCTTATCGGGTCAAATGTTCCCCGAGGTAGATGCAGAAAATCTCAACGGAAAATCAATTCATTTACCGAATGACTTAAAACCCAAACCGCGAATTGTGGGGATTGCCTTTTCACAAAAAGCTCAAGACGCTATGTCTTCTTGGTTTCCGGCAGTTTACACTCACTTCATTGACAAAACAGGTCCCTCATCGGTGGTTTATGATGTGGAAGCCTACATGCTGGTTGTTTTCACGGGAGCCAAAAAAGCGGCTGCAAAAAAAGCAACCAAAATGATTAAAGATGCCACGCAAAAAGAGTTTTACAATCGTGTTTTACTCCATAAGGGAAGTTTTGACCCTTTTAGACAATCATTGCAAATTAGTGATAAAGACGAGTTTTACTTGTTTGTGGTTTCTCCTTTCGGCGATATTATGGGATACGTTAAAGGTCGCCACACGAATGCCAAATTCGATAAATTGGATAGCTTTTTACTTCAATAATTTTGAGAATAATGAAAACATTGGGAGCCCGAGAAGTAATTTCTTTGCCTGTACTGGGTATTGACAAAATAGATGCGAGGGTAGATACGGGGGCAAAATCATCAAGCATACATGTTGAAAAAATTGAAGAACACGAAAAAAACGGGGTTCGCTATATTTCATTTGTTATTCCCGCGGCACGCAATGGCAGATTTGAAACAGATGAGTTCACGGTAAAACGCGTGAAAAGCTCAAACGGCGAAATACAAAGACGCTATGCCGTGAAAATTACCGTTGAATTATACGGAGAAAGATATAAGACAGATTTTACGCTCGCCTCACGACACAACATGAAATTTCCGGTACTTTTGGGGCGTCGAATTTTAAAAAACAATTTCATAGTTGATGTGAGTAAATTCAACTTATCACTACAAAACAAATAATTGACCGGATTATGCGTATTGCCGTTCTTTCGAGAAACTCAAAACTTTATTCTACTCGCAGGTTAGTCGAAGCCGCAAAGGCCAAAGGCCACGAAGCTGTAGTTATAGATCATCTTAAATGCTCAGTAAGCGCCGATATTGGCCGACCCAAAATTTTTTACAACGGTGAGGAACTCACGGGAATTGACGCGGTAATTCCGCGCATAGGTTCATCTGTCACCGCTTACGGAACTGCCATTGTACGACAATTTGAAATGAAGAAAGTATTCAGCGCCAATTCAAGTATTGCCATTGTACGAGCTCGAGACAAATTGCGAAGCATCCAAATACTCTCACGACACGATGTGGGAATCCCCAAGACTGTTTTTGCTAATCACCCCAGGGATATCGACAACTTAATCAGCGCTTTGGGCGGCACTCCCGTGATCATTAAATTACTGGAGGGAACGCAAGGTATAGGAGTGGTATTAGCCGAAACTAAGAAAGCGGCGAAAAGTGTAATTGAAGCTTTTTACGGACTCAAAGCCGATATCATTGTGCAGGAGTTTATCAAAGAGGCGGGTGGAGCCGATGTACGTGCCTTTGTGGTTGACGGCAAAGTTGTGGGTGCCATGAAAAGGCAAGGTGCTGAAGGTGAGTTCAGAAGTAATTTGCACCGCGGGGGTTCATCAAAACCTATTAAGTTGAAACCCGCTGAACGCAAAGCAGCAGTTTTAGCTGCTAAAGCGATGGGGTTAGCCGTGGCCGGTGTGGATATGTTGCAAAGTGAACGTGGTCCGCTCATTTTAGAAGTAAACAGTTCACCCGGACTTGAAGGCATTGAAAAAGCCACAGAAAAAGACATCGCATCAAAAATTATCGAATTTATTGAAAAGAACGCGGGAAAATCCCGTAAAGTAGATAAAGTAGGAGCTTAAATGACCGGCCGAATTAACTTTTTACTCTTCCTTTCTTTTGTTCCCATATTTGGGTTGGCTCAAAAAGAAGTGCCTTACACTCCCGAATTTGAATTTTATGAAGGTATTTATTTGAGTTTCGAAGATTTCAGAAATAACAATCCGCTACCGAAAGAGCTCATCATAACAACCGTAGCTCAAGACGACCCCGCATTCTACAGAAAACTCTTCAATACACGGAGTTTCCGATATTTTGACGAACGAGGCTTGCCGGTAAACGTTTTCACCGATGAT
>PXEK01000165.1 GCA_003564735.1 Cryomorphaceae bacterium | reverse complement strand
AACAATAAGAAAAAACGCAGATTAAAATAGCAGGCATGACAAAACCCGATATACATACTTTAGGTGAATTGAAAAAAGCCGGTTACGGCCCTAAAAGCATTAAAGAGGAACTCCGACTCAACCTTGTGAAAAACATCAAAGCGGGGAAGTCGAGTTTTGACGGAATTTACGGTTATGAAAATACCGTGATTCCGCAAATTGAGCGCGCCATTCTTTCCAAGCACAACATGAATTTGCTGGGGTTGCGCGGTCAGGCTAAAACCAAAATAGCCCGACTCATGGTCGATTTGCTCGATGAGTGGATTCCGATAGTGAAAGGCAGTGAAGTGAACGACGATCCGTTTGAACCCATATCATATTTCGCTAAATCATTAATGGAGGAAAAAGGAGAAGACACCCCCATTGATTGGTTACATAGGTCAGAACGCTTTGCGGAAAAGCTGGCCACACCGGATGTGAGTGTTGCCGACCTTATCGGCGATATTGATCCCATCAAAGCCGCTAACCAAAAATTGAGCTACTCCGATGAACGAATATTACATTTTGGTATGATTCCAAGGGCCAATCGTTGCCTTTTTGTCATTAACGAATTGCCCGATTTACAAGCGCGGATTCAAGTTGCGCTGTTCAATATACTTCAAGAAGGCGATATACAAATTCGGGGTTTCAAACTGAGAATGCCGTTGGATATCCATTTCGTATTTACCGCAAATCCCGAAGATTATACCAACAGAGGCAGTATTGTAACTCCGTTGAAGGACCGTATCGGGTCGCAAATTTTAACGCATTATCCCAAAGACCTTGAAACCGCTAAAACGATTACCGCAAGTGAAGCGCGAAATATTTCGGGAACAGAGGTGGATATTTATGTGCCTGAAGTAGCAAAAGACATTTTGGAGCAAATTGGTTTTGAGGCTCGTAATAACGAATATGTTGATGCCAATAGCGGGGTAAGTGCCAGGCTGAGCATATCGGCGTTTGAGAATTTAATGAGCACCGCAGAGCGCAGAGCTCTTGCAACCGGGTTGACTTCAACCCAAGTGCGATTGAGTGATTTCAACGGAATTACTCCCGCTTTGGTGGGGAAAATTGAGCTCATGTATGAAGGTGAACAAGCGGGCGCCGACCGTGTGGCCGGTATGCTCATCGACAATGCGGTAAAATCCATTTTCAGCCGTTATTTCCCTGAAATTAAAAAACTTGAAAAAGAGAGCGATGAAAAACCTTATGATGAGTTAATATCATGGTTTTACGAGGGGAACGAGCTTGAAATTTTAGATAATTCTGCTGACGAGCAATATAAAAGCGGTTTGTCAGCAGTTGGTCCATTGGTAAAACTCATCAACAAGTATGAGCCCAATGCCGATGAGCGCGACCGTTTTATCTTCATGGAAATGGTACTTTGGGCTCTGACCGCCCACAAAAAACTAAACAAGAGTAGGTTTACCTCAGGCTACACATTTAAGGACAGTTTGGGCAATGTGCTAAGAGGGTTGTAGTTTGTATTAAGGGCTTTATTTCTTTTTCACCAAATAATAACCTAATGAGAGGGCAATTATGATGGACGCTAAGCCGAGGTTACTCAAGCCGTCACTGTGTGCCAAATCAAGAACGAGCAATTTGCGACCTATAGCAATTAAACCTATCAGTAAAATACTTTGGACTTTGATTTCGTGTTCCTTAATGTAAATATTGAAGGTGTCAATCAATTCTATTGCTATAAGAATATTGAAGAAAACGGGTAATACGCGGTTTGTTTGTTCTTTTGTTATGAGAAGCCTTGTACCGGTGTCGTCCCGAGTTAATAGTGCCTTACCAAATTGGTAAACAAGCTCAACTACTTCTACGGCGATGTATAAAACAATGATGGAAGACAAAATATAGAAGACGACGACCTCAAATTTTTTGATTAAGTCATGACTCATAACCCAATAAATTTCATAGGTTCAGAAGGTTTAAATTCTGCTGATACTTCACCTGCATAAGTCATTTCATCAGTAAGCTCTAATTTTTGTACGCCTGAACCTTCAGCGAAATTCATTTTTTTTAAATCGACCCAAAAGGTATTTGGGGTCAGAGCCGTTTCAAAGTAATAGACTAAGCTCTTTTGATCGGCAACGCTACGCCAGCGAGTAGTCGATAAATTGGGGAATCCTTCAATTTCAAATCCGTAAGGTACAGAAACGTTTCGAATGACACTAAAAACACCTGCCACTGCTACACGTGTATTGTCTGTTTGAGGAATAGAGTTGATAAAGAAAGAAGCCCTCGCAAAGCGATCAGAAGGAGTTACAGAACCGGGGAGAAAAACCTTGCCGGGGATGTTTTGCCAGTATTTTGCTATTGCCAACTGCAGCTCATATGGTGGGTCATTTGTCATAACAGTATAGGAGGGATCGTGGTGTATTACTAATTTACCGTTGATATACTCCAGTATGGCATTATCGCCTGTGGGATCTGAAATGGATAAGTGTACAGTGGTAAATTTGTTTGTTCCCGGGATAAAATCAGAAACTATAGCAAATGATTCCTTACTCAATTCTTCTACAGCTTCATTTACCGTCGCGAAATTATCTAGCACATATTGAGCCCAAAGCGAAATGGACATCCCTTTTTTGTCGCCGTCTTTGTCGAATTCGGGATAACCGGACTCCACTAACCAGAGAAGGTTTGCGTTGAGCCCTTTCTCATTTAAACCGTCTGCTATGGAAATATCCCAAGTACTTACACCTAAACTACCGTATTTTGAAGTCCATTCCACCGAGTTTTTACCCACTTCACCGTTTCTTTTCATACCGCGCGGGAATATCCAGATATTGGCGGGTATTTCAATAGCAAAGTCCATGGAGCGACCCGTCAATATTGTATTATTCGGACCTTTGTAAACTACTCTGGTACAAGCTTCAGTTTTTATATTAAAGCTTACTGCCAGCCCTATAGATAGTATTGTAACTATAATTTTATTTTTTCTTTTCATATCCAATGGTTTGTTCGCATTTGAGACTATTCGATTTTAAATCTATTTGTTATTGCGTATGCTCTTTTGGTCTTTTAATAATTAGGCAAATATAGAATTAATTTCAACTTCAACTTTCCTTAGTTTTTGTAAGGTTT
>PXEK01000061.1 GCA_003564735.1 Cryomorphaceae bacterium | reverse complement strand
CAGCTTTTCAATCAACCGATAAGAGGCCGTATTGTAGGCTTGGTAACATTGCGCTTTGTACTCTGCCGCCGATTGAACAAAAAGCGCCGACATAATCAAGTGGTCTTGATTGTTCATGGACTCAATGCTCTTTTCGGCGGGTACTTTTTGGTTTTCATATCCGCACGCGGAAAGGAAAACAAGAGCTAAGATTAGATATAAGCTGTTTTTCATATTCTCTGATAATTCAAGCCTCAAAAGTACTAAAATGCCTGTGCTTTTTATCAATAATATTCTGTGGTTTTTGGACGCGTTTACGAAAGTGTGCTGTACAAGTGCATTAAGTCACAACACATCACAAATGTGATTTACCGTTTTTGCGGGTTTGCTTACTTTTGGCGCATAAAAGCAAAGTTGAAATGGGAAACAATTTATTGAAAGGAAAAAAAGGAATTATTTTCGGAGCCCTTGATGAGCGCTCCATCGCGTGGAAAGTAGCTTTACGAGCAAAAGACGAAGGCGCCGATTTTGTGCTTTCCAATGCTCCCGTGGCCATGCGTTTGGGCGCGATTAACGAATTGGCCGAGAAGACTAAAAGTGAAATCATACCGGCTGATGCCACGTCAAATAAGGATTTAGAAGAGCTTTTTGACCGGTCACAAGAAATATTGGGCGGTACACTCGATTTTGTATTGCACAGCATCGGGATGTCTCCAAACGTGCGTAAAAAGAAGCATTACACCGGGTTGAACCACGATTTTTATCACAAAACGCTTGATGTTTCGGCCATGTCATTTCACCGTGTTCTTCAAACGGCAATGGAGAAAGATGCGATTAATGAGTGGGGCAGTGTATTGGCGCTCACGTATATAGCCGCACAACGTGTATTTCCCGATTACAATGATATGGCTGATGCTAAGTCGTTGCTTGAGTCCATTGCACGAAGCTTTGGTTACCACTACGGAAAAAAGAAGAAGGTGCGTATCAACACCATTTCTCAATCGCCAACCCCCACCACTGCAGGTACGGGTGTAAAAGGATTTGATAACTTCATCGATTTTGCAGAGTCTATGTCGCCGCTCGGCAATGCCTCAGCCGATGATTGCGCGAACTATTGTATCTCGCTATTTAGCGACTTAACACGAATGGTAACTATGCAAAACCTTTTTCACGACGGTGGTTTTTCTTACACCGGTGTGAGTCAGGAAATAGTGGAAGGTTTCAACAAACAGTAAAAATCTCATCAAATGCCCTCGCTTAGGCGGGGGTGTTTTTTTTGGTCAGAACCTGAAAGCCGACAGCAAAGAGGAGTGTTCCGAAACCACATATACACATGCATACAGTCCGGGAATATTTGAAATACAGGCTTTCGGCTAAGTCGGCACACGGCATACATTCACCGTTTGTGTATGACTTCATCACCGAGGTTTTGCAACCCGATAAGCTCTATTATTCCTATCCGGTTTTGGAAAAGTGGAGAGAGGAAATTTTACAGGATAAAACCTCCATTACCATAAAAGATTTTGGAGCGGGTTCCCGAAAATTCAAAACTGATAAAAGAGTAGTGGGGGAGATGGCAAAAACGGCCGGATTGCCGCACAAGTATTTACATCTTTTCTACAGAATGGTCAATCGGTACAACTGCAAGCAAATTTTGGAATTGGGGACCTCTTGCGGTATCACCACCGGTTATTTGAGTAAGGCCGCGACTTCGGGCGTTATTCATACCGTGGAAGGTTGCGAGCAAACTCGAAATGTAGCACATAAAAACCTCACCAAGCTAAAAGCCGATAATGTGAAAATGTACTTGGGCGAATTTGACGGCGTTATTGACGAGTTACAAAATCAAAATATCGCTTTTGATTTGATCTTTATTGACGGCAACCACCGCGAAGAACCTACGTTGAGGTATTTTGATAAACTATTAAAACAAGCACACGAAAACACTATTTTTGTTTTTGATGATATTCATTGGTCGGCAGGTATGACAGCGGCATGGAATAAAATAAAGCAACATCCGAATGTGTACCTTACTTTTGACTTGTTTAAACTGGGTGTAGTCATTTGTCAGCCCAAATTCAAGAAGCAGCATTTTAAATTGAAATTTTAGATTGAAACATACTGCTCATATCGCATAGGGCGCGGAGTTTTTACAAAACATTATGCTTACAGAATTTAAAAATGAAATAAAACACAGTCACAACCGGTTGGCCAGATTGCTGTTGGCTTTGGCTGCCGTTGCAGCGGTGGTTGCTGTTATGCCGCGTAAAGCCCAATTCAAGTATGAATTTGAAAAGGGTAAGCCTTGGATGCATGAAGATTTAACCGCGCCGTTTGAGTTTCCAATCCTGAAATCTAAAGAACAACTTAAAAAGGAAGAAAAGGAAATGGAAGCTCGCCACCGCTATTACTTCGTTCTCAATGCTGATGTTCAAAAGGAGGTACGGGAAAGCGTAAAAAAGGAGATTGAAACTGAGTTTTCGGGAGAAGACACAAAGCTTATCCAAGACTTTAAAGCGAAGGCTCAAAGTCACCTCGAAGACGTTTACGGCAGAGGTATTTTAGAACGCGCGGCAATTGACGACATACCGGAAGTAATCAATATCGTTAGAGGCAGGGTAGAAGAGCGTTACCCTTCAAATCGGTTTTTTACTCTTAAATCCGCCGCCGAGTTTATCCGGGGGGAATTCGGTGACGATGTAACGGGTGACTCTGCGGTTCTGAAAAATATAATTATCGAACACCTGCAACCCGATTACCTTTACGACAAAGCGCTATCAGAGAAAATTTATGGCGAAAAAGTGGCGCAAATCAGTATGAACTTTGGTAAAGTAGCCGAGAATGAGAAAATTGTGGGCAAAGGCGAAATTATTGATGCTCAAACCTATCAAAAACTCACCGCCTTTAAACGGGCTTATTTGAGAGGCAACGAGGGCGAAATTGTCAATCGACTTTTAATTCTTGGTCAAATCGTACTTACCTCGGTTGCTGTTTTTGTGTTGCTCTTCTATTTAGCTATTTATCAGCACGGTGTGTTTAATGAGCTCAATAAATTCACCTTGGTATTGGTATTTTTTACCCTTTGGTTTTACATGGCGTCCCTCAGCGTGGTGTTTGATGAAATCAGCATTTACATGTTG
>PXEK01000075.1 GCA_003564735.1 Cryomorphaceae bacterium | reverse complement strand
GTTTTCGTTATCGATATTATTCGAAAGAACGGCTTTAAGCTCGTCAGAAGTTACTTCAAGAGTAGAATCATTTCCCGAGTTGAGTTCATCCACTCTGCTTTGGTTGATATCAAAGCCTACTACAGGAAACTTCTTAGCAAACTCTACTGCTAGAGGTAACCCTACGTAACCCAATCCGATTACACCGATTTTCACATTTTCCATTTTAGTCATAATATCAAGTTAATTTGGTTTTTGCAGTCTTTTATGCGTCAATTAAAACGTTCATTATGTTTTCTTCTCCCATTCTGTTGCGGGCAATTTCCAATAAAATTTCTTGTAAGACTCCCTTGCCGCCCCGGGCTTTGGTTCTCCAACCGGCAAAAGCGTGAACAAACTCATTCGCATCTTCAGGACATACGGCTACACCGGCGTGGCGCATCACATTAATATCGGGAAAATCGTCACCAATAAAGAGAATCTCATTGGGTTTAAGATTCCATTTATCAAGGCACTCTCGAAAAGAATTGATTTTATTATCTGAGCTTAAGGCAACATAATCAAACTTAAGAGCTTTGAGTCTTTCCTCGACCGCGTGGCCCCCTCTGCCGCTTATCGCGCCGAATTTTAGGTTGAGATGTTGGCGCGTCCACATGACCATTTGACCATCTTTCACGTTAAACTCCTTACTCTCGGTACCGTCGTTATGAATAATTATTTTACCATCGGTTAAAACACCATCTATATCAGTGATTACACCTTTAATATTGTCGAGTCCTGCAATTTTCATTTTGACGATTTTAAGATTTCAATCATATCGGGATTTACTTCAGCAATAAGTTCGTAGCCTATGCTTTCAATCTGCAAATAAACTGATTTTTTGGTAACCCGCACTACTGTTCCTTGCTTGTCTTTTAAAACACCTAGGATTACTTGAGCTTTATCTCCAATATTTTTTTCCAATTTACGTCCGGATACATTGGAGTGCTTATCTAAGAAATTTTGCATGGCGGTAATTTCGTGACTTTTAATTATGGCGGGCTTCCCCATTTCATAAACAAACATTCTAACCCCCGGCTCCTGCAAAATTGCATCTCTGAATTTCTCGAAATAAGTTTTCACAAAGACATAAGAAGGTAATATTGGTACTAATACTTTCTTTTTGCGATCACTCCAAGTACGGATGCTTTCCGTTAGCGGTACATAAACATTGTAGCCTCTTGCTGCCATGCGATCAGCTACTTTTTTCTCGGCACGCGGATTTACATACAACGCATACCATTTTTCGGTTGTAGTGGAAACGGTATCAGGCATTCCAAATAAGAAGATATTTATCTTTGTTTTGCGAAAGGTTTTCGGCCTCATGGTCACCGTAAACTAAGTATCTTATTTTACGGTCAAGCAAGTTTTCAGCTTTTTCAACCAAATTCGAAAGGTATTCGCGATTTACACTTCCTACAATGACCAAATCAATAATCCCCGTATCTTTACCAAGAGCTATATCACCGGTAAGGTAAACATGATTTACCTCACCCAATCGCGGAATAATTTCTTCAATAATTTTATCCACGCCCAAGTGTTTTAGAACAATATTTCTAAGTTCCAAAAACAGAGGATGATTTTGATTGGCTTTAAACATTCTTTTATTGCCCTTAGAAAAAGAATTGAGTAGACCCGCTTTTTCAAACCGGTTCAACTCTAACCGAATGGCGTTACTGCTTTCACCAAACTCAGACTCCAAGCCTCTTAAATAAGCGCTGGAACGCGGATTTAGAAAAAACTTCAAGAGAAGCTTTATTCTTGTTTTCGACGAAATTAATGCTTCTAGCATAAACAGATTCTATGTAAAACGTTGGCGTAATGGTTGCAAATTATATTCCCTTTTCTCTTTCGGGCTCAAAAAAGAAATAAACACCATACGGTTAAGTGTTTATAATTATGTGGCACAAAGGTAGGTATAAAGATTGAGTAACAAAGCTACTCAATACAATATACCGCCTAACTGTTCTAACCTTCCATACCGAATGGTGGCGTACTTATGCAAAATAGTACTACTAAACAGCGCTACAATAAACACATAAAAAGCACAAAAACCTTATTACATGTTATTTACACAAGTTTCCCGGGTGCAAATTGAGCAAAAAAATACCCCGCTAATAAAAGCAAGGGTATTCACACTTGTAATGTTTTCGATTGTGCGTTCTAAAATTGGATTTACCATCTCATCGGACTCCACGGACCTGCCGTCATCCAACTTGCAGATTTAACGATGAATAGTGGCATGTTGGTTTTCGCCAAAATCTCTTCATCTTGATCTCCGGTAATTCTGTCAATAAATGAAGGATTATGGTGAAAAACTTTGGCTATTAAGTCAGCATTGTGTTGGTTGGCATAATCAACAACCAAGTTCACTTCATTTTCACCTTCAAGTGCATCGTACGTAGCATCAACGCCGTATTCCTTGAATTTTTTCAAGGCATTTGAAGCATGTATTTTGAGTTTACGAGCCCCCTCATCAGTATAATTTACGTTGAGCGTAATCACTTTAACCTCAGCATTGAAATCTTGAGCCAAGCGAATAGTCGCATTCATTTTTTGCCGTGCATAATCCCATAGGTTGAGCGGGTAAATTATAGTATTTATGCCGTCGAGATTCTCGTCTTCTTTGATGGCAATAACCGGGAACTTTGTACCTCTGGCTATTTTCATAATATTGGGACCAAAAAATCGGTTCATTCCCATTTTGAGTTCATACCCTACAACAAAATAGTTAGGTTCAATGCCCGCTACAACTCCGTTTAAGCTTTCTACTATACCGTCTTTTTTCTCGCCAACCCGATAATGAATTTTAATACCCTCGAGCTTCTTTTCTTCAGCTTTTGCGATTTTCTCCAGCCTTTTTTCAGCTGTTATTTTGGTGTCTCTTTTTTCGCCGTAAATATGAACGAGGTAAATATCGGCATCAATAATTTTGGCTAACCGGGTTGATTCTTCAAAAGCATGCTGCGCTACGGTTGAGAAGTCTGTACAAACAACAATCTTGTTTTTTTCGTGTGTCATTTTTGGGAGTTATGTTAATTTAAACAGGCTTCAAAGGTATATCAAATGGCGGCTACTACAAAATCCACGATATTATTTTAATTT
>PXEK01000185.1 GCA_003564735.1 Cryomorphaceae bacterium | reverse complement strand
ATAACTTGCTTCCCCAATTTTTGTGCCTACCGGGTTATCTGTGGTTAACACAGGGTAACTTACGCCGCAGCCGGTCAAAAACGTCACTAAAACAGCAACTACTGATAATTTGACTATTATTTTTTTCATAATTCAATATTTTAATTTTTCAATATTACGTTCTTACTCTCCTGTTACGATTAACTCATATTTTGTGAAAAACACATACCATTTGGTTTTTAAGTCAACCGTTCCTATCCTTTCAATACCTGCGTTTTGAGCAGCTTCGGCTATTCCATAAGATTTATTATTGAAACACACGCCAAAAGAAATCATATTAAAACCTCTTCCTGATGAGGCTACCGAAGGTGCGCCACCACCGGCTCCTCCAAAGCCAAAAATACAACTGTTTGAAGCCGTTCCTACCTTTGTACCCATAGTATTATTTGTCGCCGTAATAGGCGATGTCGTAGTACAAGAGGTAATGCCTAAAATAAATAATCCTCCTGCCAGTATCGCTAATCTTTTCATTGTTCTTCGTTTTGTTGTTCGCTAATTGTAATTAATCTCCGTAAACTACGGTTTCCATTCTAAAAAAGGAATCTGTAACTTGTACAACACCAATATTTTGAATACCTCCATTCTTAGCAGCTCGATATTGGGTGTAATCAATATCAGGGTTGAAAAACTTACCTGCGCGGTTAACCCCTTGTTTTGATCCAACGGGATTATTCGTTACGGAAGCGTACTTGACAGAGCAACTACCTAGTAAGAAAACCAGACCCAATGCCAAAATCGGCATAGTCAAGCCTCTTTTTAAATTGTTTATTTTCATAATGTTAAAAATTTTGATGTTAATACTTGTGCAAATCTAACAATTACTTTCATTATAACAATGATTCAAAATCTTATTATTAAGGTAAATTGTAACATTTCGAAAATCATAAATCCATCTTTAGAGACAAGAAACCAAAACCGAATAACAAATCATTATTTCTCAACCTCTAATCTTTTAATGGTCGATTTGTATTCTACCTTAAAACAAAGAAGTCTGATTTCTTTAAGTTAATTTTCAAGACATTCATCGACTTTTGGCGGTTCTGAATATCCCAACTCCTTCAACCTATTCATCGACTTTACGGCTCCCTGCAAATTAAAAGTTATGGAATCTGACGAACTTTCCTCGTAAAAAGCCCTACCTTCCACCTCTCCCCTGCCGCGTTCAAAAATTCTTATTGCCGCGCACAAATCCTTCAAATGAATATACAACTTCAACAATTGCTCTGCCGGCGCCGCATCAATAAAGTCTGAGTATTTCATGTCCATCAAGTCCCAAACCTCCTTTGCGCGTTCAAAAAAATACTCATATTGACTTGCTGAAAACTCCGGATTATCTAGGTTTTCAAAAAATGTACTCAAACTTTTCTCGAAATCTTTATCACTCAAATTTTCAAGAGCAAGTAAGAACCGGTGCCGTTTTTCGCGCAATATTTCCATGTTTTCTTTTTGGTCAAAACCCTCCTGCAATGCAGGCCGAAAATCAAAAACACGCCACGCAACACCATCTCTCAACCTAAAGATCAATCGCGAAGCCAAATACTTCATCTCCTCATCCACCGCATGCCACTTTTTGGCGCGAGAGCGAACCATCAAATTATCTATAATCAACAAAACGAAAACCGCACCGATCAATTCGGCGAGTAAATCGAGAGAAAAATCGGGCAAAAAGAAATACAGCACACCTAAAACGCTGAATGCAACTATAAGAGCAGCGTAAACTATAACGGGGATACGAGAAGAGAACATACGCTTAAAACAAGTAAATCACAAGAATTACATTATATCCGCAAATATATAGAAACCCTGCGTATGGTTTGATTGGATTCTGATTACACTACTCATACACCCATGCTAAAACAATCACTCCAACCCTTCAACACTCCCCAGACCTTCCCTTATCACTTCAATTTCATCACCCGTTAAATCGAGAATGGTTGAAGGAATGTTATTGCCAAAACCACCGTCAATCACCAAATCAACTTGGTTTTTAAACTTTTCATAAACATCATCGGGATCGGTGGTGTACTCTACTATCTCATCCTCATCGAGAACAGATGTGGTTACAATAGGACTCCCGAGCACTCGAACAATTTCACGGGGTATAGGGTGGTCAGGCACACGAATACCTACCTCTTTTTTTGCCGACTGATTAAAAATTTTGGGTACGTTGCTGTTGGCTTCTAAAATGAGTGTGTAGGCTCCGGGTAAAACTTTTTTTATGAGTCTGAAAACCGAACTATTCAGCGGTTTAGTATATTGCGAAATATGGCTCAAGTCATAAAAAATCATTGCGAATTTTGCTTTGTCCGGTTTTACCCCCTTAATGCGAGCTACACGTTCTACCGCTCGTTTTTTAGTAATATCGCAGCCAATTCCGTAAACTGTATCTGTTGGGTAAATAATTACACCGCCGTCCTTCAGCACACCTACGACGCGTTGTATCTCTTCCGGATTTAGATTTTCGGGATTAATTCTTAAGCGTTCTGCTTCCATGAAGCAAAATAAAGGTATTTTTTCGTGATAAGCTCAACATAAAAGAATACCGTAAAAGAATTTTCACACACTCTTCCCGTAGGTTTACGAGTTTTTCGGATTGTGTTATCTGTCTTGAAACTTCTCCATTTCCGTTGTTGCTCGGAGTTCAACCCTCGAATTCTCGGGGCAATACTATCGCAGAGTACCGTCAGAGATTGCACTGTGGATTTTGTTTTTCAAAACACATTAAAATTGAAAATGCTCCTACAGCATGTGGGGTTTAACTGCCGGTGATCTCCGGCCTGAGGCCGGGATAGGAACGACGTTGCGGGTGTTACCGGGCTCTGATGAAGTACGTTACGCCGAGCGGTAGAGTCGCGAAAACACAACAAGAGCGGGTTCATACAATTCAAGACTCCGGAGGAGTCGAATGGGAATAGCCCCCAATGCAAATTGGGGGTCTAGATTTGCGCATCGATTCAACAACTCCGGAGGAGTTGAATGGAAATTCCTGACTCAATTTTTAAAAAACTGAAAAACAACGATATATAAATGATTCGTCACCCTCCGGGGTCGTGAAACTCGATAATTCCCGTTTACCCCGAGTTTACACTCGGGGCTATT
>PXEK01000222.1 GCA_003564735.1 Cryomorphaceae bacterium | reverse complement strand
TCTGTACGTTTGTGGTAAATGACTTTAACGGAACGTACACGACAACACCCTTTACCACAAATGGCGGCAACGGAGCGGCGGTGGATTTGGGCTTTACTTATAAGCGAATGATTGATCGTGTTGACGGGTATAATCCGCACTCTATTGAAACCAACTGTAAAAAGTTTGATTATGTGTACAGACTGGGGGTAAGCATGGTCGATTTGGGGTACTTGCGATATAATGCTAACGGAGGAACGGTTCTTAGAGAAATTAGTGACGGTAATGCAGAGTGGGCGAGGTTACAAAACAGAATTGTGCTTGACGATTATAATGCGGTAACGCGGGATTTGGATGAGCGTTTTCTGGGTAATGCGGTGGAAACGGGATCGCAAATCACCGCGCGCATGCCCCTTGGTATTTCTTTCCAACTCGATTATAATTTAGGAGCCAACAAACAGCGTAAAAATCAAAAGAACAATTGGTACCTAAACTTTTCGGGGATGTACGGTGTGCCGCAACCGGGCAGATTTGGTGTGGAGCGCATGAGTTGGCTTGCGCTTACCCCGCGATATGAAACCAAAAGGTTTGATTTTGCCTTGCCCGTTTCTGTTACGGGAAATGGAATTCCGCACGTGGGAGTAGGAGTGAGGTGGTGGTCTGTAAGCGCGGGTTTCACGAATTTCATCCCCTTACTGGCGTATCGCGACAATTATCATTTTGGAGGTTATTTACATTTTAAACACGCCATATTTACCTCCTCATCATGTCGTAAAGGATTTGTACCCGATGAACCCGATTGGGACTCAAGGAAATGTACGAATCCCAAAGTACGCTTTCCCAAATTTAACCGCAAGTCCAAAAAGCGCATGCGTAAAAAGCAAAAACGCTATTTGAATTAACCTGCTTGTGAGGGGCTGTTTTCTTCTCGTTTAGACCTAAGTGGGTTTTTCTCGAGCTTTTAATTTCTTTTGAGGCGTTGCTCCCTAAGATCTTACATGGTTATTGGTACAGTCGGTCAAAATGGAGTCGCACTCAATCGGTTAAATTCAATTGTTCATAGAATTTAAGGCATCAGGCTTTTGTTCTCTTACCCCGAAAAACGGCATGCAAAAAGGTAAGTAGTGTCGTATCCCCTCGGGCTTACGGTCAGCAAAAGGTGTTTCGCAGGGCGTAGTCGCGTTCCGACCATTAGGAGGAACAAAGCGTGAAGCCCGGAGAATACACGGTACCGATTAGAAAATCAGAAATCTTTGATTTCGCTAATTTTCTATCGGTATTTGCCTCCGGAAGTCCTTGAACTTTTTATTCACAACTAAATATTTCAAAGGTGTTCATGAGCTCCTTCCGGTCGGTTGGTTCTTTTTATTCGCTAAATAATTGATTTTAAAGGCACTCATGAGCTCCCTCCGGTCGGTTGTTTCAAGACAAAAACGAACGAAAAAAGAAACAAACATGCGGTGTTCGGGTGGTTTCTTTCATGTCCAAATATTTATTTTAATCGCATAAGATATATTTGAAAGGTATTCATGAGTTCCCTCGAATCAGTTTAACAGGAAAAAAGGATGGAGAACCAAAGAAACTTCATCAGTTGTTTTTGTAAAGAATGTACATTTGCTAGTTCGGATTACCTTCTTTATTTAAATTTTAATTGAGGGTGAAGCAGTGTAGAACCGATAGCAGCTCTTCAAATCTATTACCACGATATCTAATGGCGTAACCCTAATTCATTACACTTTTAGGGAGAAAGGCTTCGATTTAATCGGAGAAACAGAATTCTTATAGATAACACCAACTTTAACAGGAAAGCATCGAGTACCCCGCAATCTGAATCATTCTTAACATAAAACTTGGCTAATTGTAACTTTTAAGTTACATTTGCAGCATAGGTGAGAAGATTCGACAAGTTGTGAGTTTGAACTTCACTTCAGTGAGTTTTTGAAGAAACAACCTTTGAAGGTTCAGAATAAAATCTTTAAAATAATTGAAGCTATCGAAACGCTAGAGAGAATTCCAAGCAATTATCTCAAATCACTTAAGGGAACTAACGGACTGTACGAGGCGAGAATTCGATTAGGTTCTGATATTTGGAGAGTATTCTGCTTCTTTGACGCCGGAAAACTCGTTATTTTACTAAACGGTTTCACCAAAAAAACGCAGAAAACACCACATATAGAAATAAAAAAAGCTCTACAATTGATGCGCAAATATTACGAATTAAAAAAAGAAGAAAAATCATGAATACTAGAGAATGGAAGGAAATTAAAGATGAAATATACGGCAAAAAGGGGACTTCGCGACGGGATGAATTAGAACGAGATTTTGAGTCGTTCAAAATAGGGTTGATTCTTAAAAAAGCTCGTGAAGAAAAACATTTAACCCAGCAGCAACTAGCTGAATTAGTAGACAAAAAACGAACGTATATATCTAGAATTGAAAATGACGGAGGCAATATCACCTTGAAAACACTATATGAAATTGTAGAAAAAGGGCTGGGCGGAAAAGTGAATATCTCTATTCAAGTTTAACACACACTCTACTCGGGGGTTGTGTATCGGAGTGTGGTCGCATGCCTGAACTCAGTTCCACTTAGAAACTGAACGACTCTGTGCTGACTCTTGGAAAAAGGGTTTATACCTTGATTAAAATTGACGAAAACGAATTGATTTTAAAAGATAAAAACAACATGTTTGAAATTCATTATGAATATAAAAAAGTGAAGTAAAAAAGTTGTGTTTTCTATATTTAAAGTCATTGAGTCCTATAAAACAAGCTAATCAACTTAATTACAGAAAAAACAATGACCAAAAACAGAATTCACCTAACAATCTTCTTATCCGGTTTTATTGCTCTTCTCGGGTGTGACTCAGAAAATAGCTCAGATAAAAATATTGGGAAAGAAGGAGGAGAAAAGGAAGATGTTAAGGAAAATAACAGTACAAACGAAACTTTCATTCTGATAGACAGCGAAAAAATTGAGGAGCTGAATAAAACCATCATCTCCCCGGAAATAGAGAAAAAAGAAGATGTCGTTCAACTTTACAGACCGGTACAACAGCCGGCGGAAGGCAATTATTCCTACTCGATGAGCTCTAAGGAAATTGATGAGCACACGACGGAATATACCATCATCGAAACGGGGTTGTTAGACGACTCGGTAGAGGGCCGAAAAAC
>PXEK01000040.1 GCA_003564735.1 Cryomorphaceae bacterium | reverse complement strand
TGCCTCGATATGCCATATCATAAATACCCATTTGAACGGTATCGTCCAGCATGAGCAAGATATTTTCATTATTGGAATAGTTGGAATCCAGCGTAGTTAAATCGTAGCGCGTAGTATTTTGGGATATCACCTGCTGTTTCCCCTGAGAAATCAAAGCTCCAACGAGCAACAGAGCAATGCCCAAGTGAGCCAGTGCGGAACCTATGGAACCGTTCTTGGCCGTAATTCCGCGAATAAGGTAATCTGTATTGGCTGCCACGGCAAAAACAGAGGCAAAAAGTAGAGCTAACAACAGCGGTTCCTTCATGCTGAGGCCTATAGCCCCTATTAAAGTAACTACCCCGGCGATGGCCGCATCCCTCAACACTTTTCCCATAAACACTTTCACGGGTGTTTTTTTGTAACGCAAATACTGTGTTAAACCAATAATAAGCGCAATGACAATGGCAAAGGGTATTTGGAAAGAGTTGTAGTGCTCGTTGGGATTGGAAGGTGGTGCCATATCTGTACCGAAAAGCTTATTCCAAACGGGAATGGAAGTACTAAAGAATATTTGGAAGCCCGAGAGCAGTAACACCAAAGCAGCCACAAACATCCAGAATTCACGAGACCAAAGCGGATCCTCCTTCTTCTTTTTCGGAATGTCTTTGTAGCGGTATATAAGCATCCCAAAGCCCAATACAATGAAAAACCCGAGGTAGAACAACAGTTGCCCGGAGAGTCCCATATCGGTAAATGAATGCACTGAAGTTTCTCCCAGCACCCCGCTTTTGGTGAGAAATGTGGAGTAAATAATCAATACAAAAGTGAGGATAAGCAAGGCGAAAGTCCATGTCAAGCTCGCGCCTTTATTGCGTTGAATAAGTAAAAGGTGAGCGCCTCCCACTAAAGTAAGCCACGGAACGAGTGAGGCGTTTTCCACAGGGTCCCAAGCCCAAAAGCCACCAAAAGAAAGAGATTCATAAGCCCAAGCACCGCCCATCAATATCCCGAGTCCCAATACACCCACTCCAACAAAAGACCAAGGCAAGGCGGGCTTTACCCAACTTTTAAAATCGGCCTTCCACAGCGCCGCAACGGCAAAAGCAAATGGCACTAGAGTGAGTGCAAATCCTAAAAAGAGGGTGGGCGGATGTATCGTCATCCAGTAATTTTGTAGCAGAGGATTTAGGCCCGTACCGTCAAGCATTTGAACGTAATTGGGATTCTGCAAAAAGGGAACATCCAAAAAATCGGGGTGCTGTCTCAATAAAATGGTAAACGGATTGCTGCCAATCATTTTACCAAAAACAATAACACCCAAAATCATAGTGGTAAGCAGCACCTGCGCCGACATAAATACGGCCATCACTCTGTACTCCCATTTTTTTGCGGTGTTTAACAACACCGTTCCCACCACGGCATGCCAAAACAGCCATAAAATGGTGCTGCCTTCTTGGCCTTCCCAAAAGGCACTAAAAATATACCGCATCGGCATTTCGCTATTGGAATGCTGCCAAATGTAGTGGTATTCATACATGTGCATGGCCAGCATGGTAATAAGTGTGACTACAATACCTACAACAGCTACGGCGTGAACATAAAAGGCAGACCTTGCAACCCGTTTCCAAGAGCCGTTTTCATCGCCCTTAAGTACACCCAAAAAATAAGCCGAGCATGAAAGTAACCCGGCCGTAAAAGTGGTAATTATAAATATATTTCCCAATACACCTGCCCAGATGCGTTCTCCAACGTATTCAATCATACTCTATAATGTTGCTTCAGCTTCAGCACGACGAATTTCGCGCATTTCTTCCTCTGTTTTGAAACCATCAGTGCCTTCATTATATTTTGACGGACACTTCATCAATAAATCTTTAGCCTCAAAGGTATCCCCCGAAGCTTTACCGATGAGCACTATTTGCTCAGAGCGCTCAAAGTCCTGAGGTTTACTCTTATGCAAATTCACCTTTTTTTCAACACCGTTGTTATCAACCATGTAGAAAGAGAACAAGTTCGGGTTTTCCTCAGGATTGTATATTCGTGGTTTGTCTTTATTCAAAACACCTACCACATGAAACTCATCGCCCTCATTTTCAAACGCCTTGGCAAAATCGGCGTAAGTACTGGAATCTGACAACGCCGACAAAATAGCGCCAATAGCTATGGCGATAACAACTATTCCGATGATGTGTAGTTTTTTCATGATTACCTCATAATTTTCAATTGCAAAAGGCAGATTATAAAATCCGTTTGCGCAAAAATTCAATCCTCAGCTTACAAATCAAGATTGAAAGATTGTCTTTGCATGGTTATAACGCAAACCTCGTTTACGGGTTCACTTTTTTATCAACTTTCAGCATTGTGTTCTGAACCAACATAATCTTCTAAATATTTGTATTTTGAAGTGAGTTCACCTCCTTTTGCTATGGTGGCATTTGCAATTATTTCATTTTTATCACCATTTAAAAGCTCGGGCAGCACATCTTTTTCAAACATTTCGCCAAATCCCAACGAGGCATCTCGCGGAACCTCAGCCGGTAAATTATCCACCGCCATAACGGCAATGGCATCGGGTTTCATATAATCTGTTTCAGATTCACTTTTAGGGTCGTAACCGTAAATTGGATCTTCAATAGTGGAAGGCCTTATGGTAGAGGCTACAGGTCCGTCAATATCACAACTGATATCGGCTACCACTTTGATTTTAAAGCTCGAGCTCTTCGCATCTTCACGGGTGTATAAAAACGGGGAACCTTCAGCATAAAAATGACCGGCAATAAAGAAATCGGTGACCCGGGCATACTTCATAAAATCAGATTTATACTCCGTGTAGTTCTCAAAAAAGTGCTCCTTAGGGTAAGAACCACCGCTCACATGCTTGTTATAATGTTCCACACCCAAGCGCGTAAACACCGGTTTATTGAAATCCTGTTTTAAATAATCTTCAGGTGCCACTTGATCGATACCGCACGCTTGCAAAATTTCTACGGCACCCCCCGCCACGCGCCCCCTGCCGGTTAGTGCAATTTTAATGGCGGGTAATTTTACTTTTTTCAATTCTTCATACATTTCATCAAGCCCGGTACATTTATACGCGGGCTTGAGCTCGTAAGCGCCATACTTTTTACCGTAAGCTCGTAATCCGTTGTACGCGCCTACCAAGCCGGCATAT
>PXEK01000372.1 GCA_003564735.1 Cryomorphaceae bacterium | reverse complement strand
GGCCATGCGCAAGCTCGTGCATATCGCCTTCGGTGTGCTCAAGTCCTGCACGCCCTATCAACCGCGCGTGAAGCAGGGTTGCCAGTGATCCAACAAGACGGTATCTACGTTAGGCCGTGCTCGCCGTAGGGTGCTGTTAGCGCGCAGCGCATAACGCACCGAAACAACGTTCGGCAGGCCACCTATAGCCGCCCATCAACCTCATCACGGGCAAACAGGTGCTTGATGTCATACAGAACCCCGCCCGGCTTCAGCGCCTTGCGGACGTCTGCCACACGCAACTCCCGGAACTCCTGGTGTGCAACGGCGAGCACCACCGCATCGTAGGCGCTTTCATCCGGCATTGAGGGGAGCGAGCGGATTCCGTACTCCGCCATCGCCTCGTCGGCATCCACCCAGGGGTCATGCACATCCACCTGAATGCCGTAGGTCTCCAGCTCGCGGATGGTGTCGACCACACGGGTATTGCGCAGGTCGGGGCAGTTTTCCTTGAAGGTCAGGCCCATCACCAGGGCCCGTGCACCGGCTACGGGCAGCGAACTGGTTGCCAGCAGCTTGACCACTTCTGCGGCGACGTAGTGCCCCATCCCATCGTTGATGCGGCGCCCGGCGAGAATCATCTCCGGATGATGCCCCACCGACTGCGCCTTGTGCGTCAGATAGTAGGGGTCGACGCCAATGCAGTGCCCACCAACCAGCCCAGGCCGGAAAGGGAGGAAATTCCACTTGCTCCCGGCTGCCTCCAGCACCGCCTGAGTGTCGATGCCCAGGCGATTGAACAGGATGGCGAGTTCGTTGATCAGCGCGATGTTGACGTCGCGCTGGGTGTTCTCGATGACCTTCGCGGCCTCGGCAACGCGGATGCTCTCGGCACGATGGGTGCCGGCCGTAATGATCGACTTATAGAGTTCGTCAATGAACCCGGCGATTGCCGGTGTCGAGCCCGACGTCACCTTGACGATATCCGAGACCCGATGCGCCTTGTCACCGGGGTTGATGCGCTCCGGGCTGTAGCCGCAGTAGAAGTCCTGGTTGTATCGCAGGCCCGAACCCTGCTCGAGCACCGGCACACAGTCGTCTTCCGTGGCGCCCGGGTAGACCGTCGACTCATAGATCACGACGTCACCGGGCAAGAGCACCGTCGAGACGGTTTGGCTCGCGGACAGCAGCGGGCCGAGATCCGGCCGATGGTAGCGGTCGATCGGTGTCGGGACGGTGACGATATAGACGTTGCACTCGGCAAGCGCTGCCGTGTCATCGGCGAACTGCAGATCTCGGGCCTGTCTCAGCTCGTCGGACGAGACCTCCCGCGTGCGGTCGACGCCGTTGGATAGCGCGTTGATGCGGTCGGCATTGATGTCAAAGCCGACAACGGAGTAGCGTTTTCCGAACTCCACGGCGAGCGGCAGACCCACATAGCCGAGCCCGATGATTCCGATCCTGACGTTGCTGAGGTCCATGCGTTATCCGTTGTTCGGTTTGACGGTCGGGTGAGGTGCCCAGGCGATCGTTAATTCGGTGCGTTACGGCCGTTGGCCTAACACACCCTACGCGGGCCGTGCCGTTCCGTAGGGTGTGTTAGCGCGCAGCGCGTAACGCACCGTTTCGGCGTGGGGGCAAGGTTACCGCAGGTGTGGGGTGTACTGGAAAAAGAAAAACCCCGGCGGGGTGTTATCCCGTCGGGGTTTCGGTTTAGGCGACCGGCGATCATCAGGTTTCACACGTCACCGGGGGTCAAGCCGACTGATTCTGGGCGAATCAGCCGGGAGCGCGCCTGGCACCTCTCGTCAGCCTGGTGAATGCGAGTCCCATCAGGCCGGCGGCCAGCAGCGTCAAGGTGCCGGGCGTCGGCACAGCTTGCGGATCCCGATCAACCAGTTGGGCTTCCGACCCGATGGTGAAACCGTCGAAACCGAAAGCGTCTCTCCAGTCCTCGTCGCTATTCTCGAACGACACGGTCTGGAACGGGTTTTCCTCGTCGACAATGCCCCAGAACAACAGTGCGCCTGTCATGAAGGAGCCAATGGTGTTATCGACAACATAGTTACGTTCGCCATCCAACGTGAGTTCGAGGTTACCGTCAAAGTCTCCAACATCGGTGGCGAAAAACCCGAAAGCGACCTGAGGCTCCGAGAACTCGAGCTCGAACCCCGCCGCGTCGCTGGTGCCTACATTGAGATACTTGTCCCCCACTACGGGGAAGCGGCCCGAAATGTTGTTACTGGTTACGCCCGTATTGCCGACATCGGACGTTCCATCCAGGGTGGCCGAGATGCCATCGAAATCAATGTCGATGGGAAACACCTCGCCTTCGTCGACATCGGCGAAATCCTCGACCCTGACCCCTTCGAGGTTGTCGAGAAAGCCCTCCTGGGCGTCTACGGCCTCCGAGTCCGCCGGTACGGTCTGGTTGGCGTCCTGGTCTTCTCCGAAGAAAATCATCGGGGCTGCCTTAGCTATTGGAGCTCCGAACAGCAGCCCGACTGCAGCCACGCCCAGCGGCAGTGGATACACGGCTTGCATTTTCATTGCTACCTCCTGGGTCGAACAAAATCCCGTATTTCGATTGATGGTGGTGTCGGACTGTGCGTTACCGACCATCAATAGCCACGGGTGCAAACACCGTTCCGACCGTTGCTGAAGGCTCTCTCAAGCAGCCGATCGGGCTATCTCACGCAGTCCTGCGACGCCAGCGTAAAGTTGACCGACGGGTACGAGGGGCTGCATCCCTGTCGTGGCATGACGTCAAAGGCTGATTGAGCGGCATACCGGGCTGTCAGCGCGCGCCCGATGCGAAAAGGCTCGGCGGGATCGACAGGCATCGTAAATTCCGCTGACAACGGCCCCGTAGGGTGCGTTAGCGCGCAGCGCGTAACGCACCGATGCAGCGTGTTGGAGGTGTGGGGAACGTGGGTAGGTATGGTGGTGTTGGTTGGTGACGGTCGGTCGGGAGATGTGGAGCCTTGGTGGTGTTGTCGGTAAGCGTCCGGGCAACACCGCCTTTACGATGTGCGTTGCGATCAGTCTGCCGGACGAAGATCTGGCAGATTCCAGGGCATCAGTTCTTCGATGCGGTTGATGGGATGGTCAGCTATGCGCGCGATTACGGCTCGCAGGTAGGCATAAGGGTCGATGCCGTTGAGCTTGGCCGTGCCGATGAGG
>PXEK01000134.1 GCA_003564735.1 Cryomorphaceae bacterium | reverse complement strand
TTGCTCACGCCGCAATTAAAACGGGTATCCTCCTCGCGATACACTTCCACATCTTCACTTTGCGGAGTGCCCAACACGTGCCTGTAAACCGCATACGGCCTCAATGTTACCTCATCGCGAAGGGTGTAAAAAAGGGTTTGATTGTCGTTAGCCCAAGCCGCTCCGCCGGTAGTTCCCTTTAATTCATCACTCAAAAACTCACCGGTTTCTAAATCGAGAATACGAATGGTGTAAATGCGTCGGCTCACACAATCCTCACCCAGCGCCAAATACCTATTGTGCGCACTGATGTTCATTCCGCCTATTTCATGAAATTCGTGCCCCTCAGCCAATTTATTTTGATCGACCATTACACCGTAATGCTCATCGCCTACTTTTTTACGCAAAAAAACGGGGTACTCCCCGCCAATATCGTATTTTGTTTTGTACTCATAGCCGCGCAATGTGTAAGGTACAGATTCGTCATCTTCCTTAATGCGCGATTTCATCTCTTCAAAAAGGTGTTTTTGAAAATCTTCAGTGTGTTTCAGCCGTTGATCGCAGTAATCGTTTTCGGCGCGCAAATAGTCCAACACTTCAGCATCATCACGCTTGTTAAAATAGTAATACGAATCTATTCGTGTTTCACCGTTGGCGGCAAGTGAAGTATCTATTTTTCGTGCCTTAGGCTCGGGGGGTAAATTGTTTTTTTTCATATAACCGTTCTGCGTTTTAACTTGTCTTTTCAGACGGGTTTCAAAAGGTTCTGACCAAAAAAATTAAAGAAACATACCTACAATGGACGCTGTTAACAAACACGCCAAAGTCCCTCCAATCAATGCCTTAACACCCAACTGAGACAACAGTGCTTTGCGGTGCGGCACAAGGGCACCAATACCGCCAATTTGAATTCCAATGGACGAAAAGTTTGAAAAGCCGCACAGAATATACGTTGCCATAATAGTGCTTTTTTCAGAGGTAAACAGTTGTGTTTGTTTCATTTCACCCAGCGTGACGTAAGCGTAAAATTCGTTCAAAATAGTTTTTTCGCCCAGTAGCTGCCCCACCAAAATAACATCATCAAAGGGTACGCCAATCAAAAATGCGATAGGAGCGAAAAAATAGCCCACAACGAACTGAAATGATAATTTCTCAAAGTTGGTGTGCTCGGCAATGAGGGTATTGAGGCCGGTGAAGTGGCCCAATTGTTCCATAAAGTAGTTCCCCATGTAAATAAAAGCTATAAAAACCAACAACATAGCGCCCACATTCACCGCCAACTTGAGTCCGTCGGTAGTCCCTATGGAAATCGCTTCAAGGATATTCGATCCTTGGTTTTGAGAACTAAGCTTCATGGATTTTTGGAACGATTGCGTTTCGGGCACAAGCATTTTTGCGGCTACCAGACCTGCGGGAGCACTCATAATACTCGCGGCGAGCAGGTGTTTGGCAAATAACACCTTTTGTTGTGGATCATCACCGCCCAAAAAACCGATATAGGAGGCGAGCACGCCGCCGGCAATGGTGGCCATACCGCCCGTCATAAGTGCCATAATCTCGGACCGAGTCATTTTGGGCAAATAGGGTTTAATGAGTAGCGGCGCCTCGGTTTGACCCATGAACATGTTTCCTGCGGCGGCTAAACTTTCGGCTCCCGAGAGCGACATCGCTTTTTTCATGATTAGCGCAAAGTAGTACACTATTTTTTGAAGTACCCCTAAATAGTACAGCACGGCGGTGAGTGCGGAAAAGAATATAATGGTTGGCAATACATTAAAAGCGAAGTTGAGTAGTCCGGGGTGAATTTCACCTGTGGAAAAGGATCTGAAAAGAAAATCGTTACCAAAGTAGGTAAAGGAAATGACCTTGACGAATGCTTTGCTTAAAAAGTCGAATGCTGACGCTATAAAAGGTACTTTAAGTATGAGTATGGCCAGGACAATTTGCAGTACCAGCCCTTTCACTACTATTTTGTAGTTGATTTTTTTACGATTTTCACTGATAAGGACCGCCAAAGCCAATAAAACAGCAATACCTAAAAGACCGTGCAGTATGGAGGTTACGGAAAACGTTAAGGAATTATTCATAGGGTAAAACAAGCCTACAAAGAAAACGAAATTGCCGTGTGTGAGCAAGTGATTCGGGCAAATTGTTTGAATGCACCCGGTGTCGGGGATAAATATGAGGTATTCGGGAGGTTTTTTGTTTTATAACACGGTGATTCCGTACCTACGGCACGGGGTCTTACGTGCATCCGGGTTTTTCTACCCGTGTTTTGTCCCTAACGGGACATGACCTGCCGTGAAGAGGGAATCGGGGTTTAACCGCAGAGGCGCGCGGAGGGTATCATCCGCGAAGGCTCGGGACTCCGCAGAGTTACGCAGAGAACCTTTACAATGATAGATCGCAACGTTTTAAGGGTGTGCAAAACCGGTTAAATACCTTATTATTCGTTAGTTTTGTTAGCTTACCGTAAATTGGAAATCGTGCCCACATTGTTTTATGGTTCGTAAATCAACGAAGTATAAAAAGCCTAAAGTCTAACTATTTAAATGATGATTTCCGGCCGGAAGCCGGGATAAGAACGACGTAGCGGGTGGTACTGAGCTCTGACGAAGTACGCTACACCGAGCGGCGTAAAGCGTGAAGCGAAAAGCGTTAACTCGGTAATTGCTGCATACATCAAGTCATTATTGAATTTTCACTGCCAACCGAACGGGGTTTGACGGCATAGCCTTTAGGATTGGCATTTAGCTCTTAGCTTTAAACGAAACCACCGCATTTTTCTATGCATTATTGAGTTTACGTGTAAACCGATTAGTTTCTTGCGCGTTAGGGGTTTTCAAGCAAAAATCACCAATCACGAATTGAATAGAATTCCACCTTCACCTCCGCCTCCACCTTCTCGTTCCTTGTAATAGTCGTGATTCCAACCGCAACGACTTGTCAGCTTACGGCTCACCTCAAAACACTCACCGTCCCCATTTTCTCCTCACTTCGGTAATCGCCTCTTCTATACCAAATCTTATACGTGTAAACGCCTTGATTTACGGGCTTCCCGCGGAAGGTCCCGTCCCACTCAAAATCAACGCTTGTGCTGTGGAATATTTCCTTGCCCCAGCGGTCAAAGATGCGAATGTAGAATTCGTCGAGCTCTACGGATTCAATTTTAAAGACGTCGTTTAGTCCGTCGCCGTT
>PXEK01000051.1 GCA_003564735.1 Cryomorphaceae bacterium | reverse complement strand
TGGGGTTGGGATATACATTGATTCCCTCAACCATTTCCAAGTCGCCTGTTCCGGTTGGGGTAACATCTGCTTCGGCTATACAACCGTTATCATCAGTTACTGTAACCTCGTAAGTAAAAGGCTCAGGCTCGTCAGAATTGATAGTTTGAGTTGTTGCGCCCGTATTCCACTCGTATGAGAATGGAGCTTCACCTCCTGCCGTAACTTCAGCAGTAATTGTACCTGAAGGGTTGGCGGTTGTATGTGCCGCATTCGCCTCCATTTGAGCGGGAGGAACGATTGTCACGAATCCTTGACTGAATGCCTCGCAATTCGCGTCATCTACAACCGTTACTCTGTAAGAGCCGGCTCCTAAATCGGTTAACCGTCCGCTGTTATTTGTTGAAAGTGTGGTATCGCCGTTAGTCCAAATAAATCTGTACGGAGCAGTACCGCCCGTAAAATCCGGTTCAAGTACGCCGTCTGCACTTTTTGTACCGTCGGGATCATTCGTGAAGTTACATGAGATTTGTTGAAATACAGATAAACCTGAACCCACTCTTTCCGGTGCATTTGCATTATCAATAATTACCTCAACGGTACCTACACAATTGTTGTCATCAACAAAGCTGACATTATATACACCTGCCCCTAAGTTGTTATTAGTAGGGCCGGTTGTTTGATCAGGCCATATTATGGAAACGTTGGGATCATCAGGGGCTACCTCAGCCGTTCCATCCTCTAATCCGCAACCTGCTTCAGTTGTATTCACTACTTGACCGGTAATAGGAGGGCAATCAGCGCCTGCCGTATTCAACTGGATGGCAGGAGCTCTGAAGTTTGTAGAAGGAGCAAAAAACTGCCATTGACCTTGTGAATTTATGAGTATGGCGTTATTATGTCCTATTTCACCGTCAGTTGCCCAACGAATAGTATCTCCTACTGCTTCCCAGCCTAATAAATATCTACCGGCAGAAATGGGCACATCAGGAGTTGGGAAATTTGCCCAATTTCCATTGAAGTTACCGCTTAAAGTGGTGAACTCTTGAACCAGCTCTGTAATGGCACCTTGTGCATCTATCTCGTACAATTTGAAAACAATTGAAGGGTTGCCGTTATTAAAGTCGGAAACGAAGAAGTCAAAGCCTTTAACCGTATCATCTTGGAAAATATCTATTTCCAGACCTATTTCATAACTAGTCAATTGAGTAAACGCAGTACCATTGTCTATAACGTTATCTCTTCTAACCCAAGAGTAAGCTGTGTCAGTAATATCAACAATATGTGTTATTGTATCATCCTCCAAAAGAACATTGGGGTTATCCGATTCACTAACAAAGTCAATTACATATCTGCCCGGAGCTCTATCCAAATCTAAGAAAGTTGAAGCGAACAGTGAATCAGAAATTCCGCATTGAGCAGGCATAGCAACTGAATTAGAAGCCAACTCGGGAGTGCCGTTCACATATACTTCCATACGCGTATTTGGCTGTGCCGAAGAACCTTTATTTGAAATTTCTCCTGATACTCTTACGGTATCATTCGCTGCTTGATTAGCAGGTATTTGCCCGTAATATTTTGTCGAGGTTCTGGGTGAAGATAAAAATGGCGAACCAAACCATATTTGATCCATTGACAAGTCATAGTCAGGCGCTTCAAGTAAGTAAATATCATCTACCATCCAGTAATAATACGCACATAAGTTATTTGCATTACACTCCGTTCCGTTAAAATATAATCTCATTTTTACCTGAGGATTTCCGGGAACGTTACAAGGTATAGGAACCGTGGTTCTGATAGGGTTTTGAAGTGGCGGCTGATTTGGAGCGCCCGCGTTTACAGGGTGTGTATCATCAAATACATCGAGCGTATCTGTCCAAGTAGATCCGTTATCTGTTGAAAATACTACGTGTGCTGTACTCAAAAGTCTTCTGAAAGTTGAGTGAACGTCAATAAACACATTACTGTATCCTGTTAAGTCGAATGTTGGTGATTCCAAATATCCGTCATGACCCCCGGGAATCGCCGGATTTGAACCTGTACCAAAAGCACCTTGTGTACCGCCGTTATCCAAATAGTCAGAATCAAAAATGACAAAACCATTGGCCGCTGTTGGAGATGCGATAGGATCTGCACCGCCATAGGCTCCTCTGGAACCTTGTGAAACGTCAGGCGTAGTTCCCGGACCTCGATATTCCCAAGAGTTTGGACCGTCAACAGTCCACGAACCGTTCCCCGGGTCACCATTGAAACCGTCACTCCATGTTTCTACAAATATTGTGTCTCCCCAAAATTGTACGGATGAGCTTCCTCCACCCGCTCTAACACTGCCGGGCAATTGCTCAGACAATCCACCTTTCGAGAAAATAGCGTGATCAATAGCATGATTCGCGGGCTCGTCTCCAATTGTTGACTGTGCAGAAGCAAATAGCCCGAACGACATTGCTGCCGCTGATAGTAAAACCTTTTTCATAGTAATCTGATATTTTATTTAAAACGCAAATGTAATAAAAACAATGAAATTCACGAAAGGTTAACCCTGTTTTCACATTGTTTACCGTACTTTACACGTCATCTAAAAAAGATAGAAGGACCGGACTTTAACTGACCAAATACACTAAATCAAAAAAGCTCCAAGGCTACATTTATAAATGTAGCCTTGGAGCTTTTCTCACCAATTATTCTAACCCACTATAGCTCAACGACATTATGGACATATTCTTCAATGGGTAAACAGCTGCACATTAAATTACGATCCCCATAAGCTTGATCAATCCTCCTGACATAGGGCCAAAACTTTGCTTCGTGTACATACTCCACAGGGAAGGCGGCCTTTTCACGTGTATATGGCTTATCCCATTCCTCAGACATCAGCATCATGGCTGTGTGAGGAGCATTTTTAAGCACGTTGTTTTTAGCGTCGGCCTTACCCTCTGCTATAAGTTGGATTTCTTTTCTGATCTGCTTCATGGCCACCACAAAACGGTCAAGCTCCTGCTTGTTTTCACTTTCTGTAGGCTCAATCATCATCGTACCGGGTACGGGAAATGAAACAGTGGGCGAGTGAAAACCATAATCAATAAGTCGCTTGGCTATATCTTCCACTTCAATACCGGCTTCCTTCTTAAAAACCCTACAGTCTATAATCATTTCATGGGCTACGCTACCCTTTTCACCGGTGTACAAAATACTATAATCGCCC
>PXEK01000249.1 GCA_003564735.1 Cryomorphaceae bacterium | reverse complement strand
CCTCCGTGCCGCCTTCAACATATTTGCGGGTGCCGGGTTTTTTGGGTCTTTACGGTTTTCCCAACACGTTGTGTATTTCAAAAAATCAACAGGTGGTTCACGGTATTCCCGATGATATCCCGTACAAAGAGGGCGATATTATTTCTATTGATTGCGGTGCTAAATTGGAGGGTTTTTACGGCGATCACGCCTACACTTTTGCCGTTGGCGAGGTAAAGCCCGAGGTGCAAAAATTACTGGATGTAACGTTGGACTCTCTTTACAAAGGAATTGAACAATGCCGCAAAGGAAACCGGTTGGGTGATATTGGTTTTGCTATTCAGAACCGATGTGAAAGCGAAGGCTACGGCGTGGTGCGCGAGCTGGTAGGTCACGGTTTGGGTCGTAAAATGCACGAAGAACCGCAGGTGCCCAACGTGGGAAAACGCGGTCGCGGAAAACAACTGCGTGAGGGTTTGGTATTGGCTATTGAGCCCATGATTAATATGGGAACTCATCGCGTAAAACAACTTGATGACGGGTGGACTATTGAAACGCTCGACGGAAAACCCTCAGCGCATTTTGAGCACGACGTGGCTATTGTGGACGGTAAACCCGAAATACTTTCCACTTTTGATTATGTTGAAGAAGCACTGGCAAAAAAGAGGAGTTGAGGATGAACAAGGTTAGAGTGACAAAGGAGTTTGATTGGGAAATGGCACACGCATTGGACGGTCATGACGGCAAGTGCCATAATATTCACGGCCATACGTACGGCCTATCGGTTACTTTCATCGGTGAGCCGGCGCACGAGCCCGGAATGCCAAAGGACGGGATGGTAATTGATTTTGCCGACTTAAAAAAGATTGTAAAAAACAACATTGTAAATGTTTACGATCACGCTCTTGTGCTGCGCGATAATTCCCGGTTTTTACCCGTTGTTGACAATACGCTCAACGAAAAACTCATTGTAAAACCGTACCAGCCCACTTGCGAAAATATGCTGATTGATTTTGTTGAAATTATTTTGGCGGAGTTAAAGAATTATGGGGGTGTTGAATTGCACAGCGCCCGACTTCGAGAAACCAAAACATCTTATGCCGAGTGGTTTGCGGCAGATAACGACTAAAATGGAATCGGGGAAAAAAATATATTTTGCTTCAGATCAGCACTTGGGTGCTCCCGATTACGAATCGAGTTTACGGCGCGAAAAGCTTTTTGTAAAATGGCTGGATGAAGTCGCTCAAGATGCCGATGAAATTTACTTGCTGGGCGATTTATTTGATTTTTGGTTTGAATATAAAAAAGCCGTGCCGCGCGGTTTTGTTCGTGTGTTGGGAAAGTTGGCACAAATCACCGATTCGGGAATTCCGGTTCATTTTTTTACCGGCAATCACGATATGTGGGTTTTTGATTATTTACCTAAAGAAACCGGTGTGCAAGTGCTTCGAAACCCCATTGAAAGACAATTGAACGGCAAAACGTTTTTGATTGGTCACGGTGATGGTTTGGGGCCCGGCGATCGCGGTTATAAGATTATAAAAAAGGTTTTTCGCAATAAAATATGTCAGCGGCTTTTTGGTTTTTTACACCCGAGTATAGGTATAGGGCTGGCCGATTATTTTTCGAGGAGCAGCAGAGCCGCTACCGGTAATAACGATAAAAACTACAACGGCCCCGAAAACGAATGGCTTTTAAAATATTGCCGCAAAAAACTGCGTGAAAAACATTACGATTATTTCATTTTTGGTCATCGCCACTTACCTTTAAAGTTAAATGCCGGTGAAAACAGCATCTACTTCAATACCGGCGATTGGATTTCTGATTTTACCTATTTGATTTTTGACGGTAAAAACGTGCAATTGATGGAGTACACTCAAGGCAAATCCGCCCCTCACTCCCCAAAGTAAACATGCACAATACCGGTGTTTTTACTCATTGGAATGGCTTCATCATCAGGTCAAACTACTCTTTGATTATTGTGCGTTCCCATTTTAACTCTCCTTTGTGATTGAAAATTTGCATTTGCATCTCTCGATTTTCACGCGTTCCGGAAAGGTTTATTTTGGCAAAGTTTTGCTCGGCAACGTGCGTGCCTTCCACGCGCAGTTCATTATCTTCATCAACGCTGTTGTAGGCTTTGGAGGTAAGCGGACTACAAGTGAGGTCCCAAATGTTGAAATCACCCGCATCGTAAACGCTCAATTCGGTTTTGTGGCGATCGCCGGTGAGGAAAACCACGTTTTTAATTCTTTCATCGGTGATGCGTTGCAATAGTTTTTGCCTTTCTTCGGGATATTGGGCGTAATTTTCATAAACGGCTGCCGTATTTAAAACTTGACCGCCGATAGCTACAAATTTGAAAGTGGCTTTCGAGATTTTTAGTACGTCAATAATCCACTCAAGTTGTTTGTCGCCTAAGTAATCGCGACTGCCGGTTTTTCGAGTATTTGAGTTTCTAAAATACCGATTATCAGCCAAAACGAAAAGGCAATCGTTCCATTCAAAAGCCGTGGCTGCCGCTTCCTCGTCTTGAAACCCAAAGGTAGGATTTGGCCAAAAGTCTTTAAAAACCGAAAGGGAAATCTCTTTGAGCGGATAGCTGTGGTCGGCATCATTAGGGCCGTAATCGTGATCGTCCCAAATGGCGAAATGGTGCATATCGTTGAGCATTTTTTGTAGTTCGGGCAATGCTCGCACGTGGGAGTATCTTTTGACAAAACCACTGCGTGAGTCGTAATCGGCTTCACGCAAGTAAACGTTATCACCCAACCACAAAAACATTTCGGGATTGGTTTTTCGAATGGTCTCAAAAATCCCGTAGTTTCTGCCGTACGGTTCGCCGGGACGGTCATATTCTTCCTCATTAATAAAAGCGCAGCTTCCCGCGGCAAAGCTCCACTCGGGAGGTTCTTCTCTAAACTGCCACAGCTTTTGCGATTTAAAAGTAAGGGCGCGCGTATTTGCCTCCTTATTGTCAATCATTACACGATATTCGTAGGTATTGCCCGGCTCAAGAGAGTCGGCAATGAGTTTAGCCGTAAACCCGTTTTCATAAAGTGTTTGAACCGGTCGTGTGGCTATGTATTTGGCATTTTCAGTATCTTTTTCACGGTATTCTAAATGTACCTTAGCGGGGCCGTTTAACTGCAGCCATATCGTTGCCTCGCGCATGGCGGAGTGGCCGGGCATAGGGCCGGAAACAATCCTCACGTTGGAGGAATTTGTACTT
>PXEK01000258.1 GCA_003564735.1 Cryomorphaceae bacterium | reverse complement strand
TTCATCTAAAGCTTTTCTCATACCTCGCCAAAGACCGGGGATATCTTGATTTGGGAGCAAATTACCAAAAAAGCATACCCTGAACTTATCGCCGGATTTAACCGAAGGTGTAAAGTCAAAATCATCCGTATCAAACCCATTGTAAATGAGCTTTATATTTTTATTGTACTTCTCAAACTCCTGTTCTAAACCTTTACTCACGGTCGTGATATAATCTGCTTGACCGGCTGTTTCCGCCTCTAATTGGCGATCTTTTTTTTCGGCAAGGGGGGTTCGCGGTAAAAATTCATTGTAATAAATATTCGTCCAAGGATCCCGCAGATCCATTACCCATGGGGTGCCTAGTTTTCGCTTAACATGCAAACCCGTTAAATGTGTACTTTGTGGCGGACCCGTAGTCAACACCACATCGATATTTTCAGATTCAATAATCTTTTCAGCTTTCTTTTTGGCGTACTTCACCCAGCCCACGCGCGCATCAGGAATGAAAAAATTGGCTCTGACAAAAAGAGAAAACTTTTGAATCATACTCTTTGAATCCTTAATATTGGCCATCCCCACAGTTCCTTTGTTCCCCCTTTTACCTGAGAGTAAATTATACAACCTGAAAGGCTCCAGTGACGATGTTTTAAAAACCTTTACTCCTTTGGGAATTTTAGCTTCCAACGAGTGGTCAATTGACGGGTAGCTTCCGTCCTTAACGGTTAAAACCAGGGGTTGCCAGCCAAACTCGGGTAAGTACTTGCAAAACTTAAGCATACGGAGAACTCCCGGATTAGAGCCCGGCGGCCAATAATAAGTCACAATCAGCACCTTTTTCATGGCTGGGGGATTTTATTTATGCTCTTCTTCATTTTTACTCGATTGGTAGGTTTTAAACCCTGCAAAACCCGCCAATAACAAGATGAGCATAGACCCCGCAAAGGAAATACCTTCACCAATGCTATAACTTTTAGGTTCAAATCTAAACTCCACTTCATAGCTTCCCTCCGGCAACTCCATGCCCCGCAAAATCCAATTTACGCGAGCGTGCTCAACGGGCTCACCATCAATGTAAGCGTTCCAACCGGGCTGATAATACACCTCTGAAAATACACCAAAACCGGTTTGAGACAAATTCACCTTATACGTCATTCGGTTAAGTCTATAGCCTGTCAGTTCTATGCTTCCGTTTGTTTCATATTGGTCAGAACCTGCTACACCTGCAAATCTCTTATCCATAATCACCTCTTCGCGCGGATTAAAATCGTCCAATGCCATGATTTCTTCATCGGCATTAGCTACGGTTCTGACCGTGGAAACCAACCAACAATTGCCCATGGCACCGGGGTTTCTTGTTACGCTAGCCCCCGATTGTCCGTCTCGAATAATGTATCGCGTATTCAACATATCCAATACATCTTGGTTGAACTTGCGCCGCCCCATATGAAAATCAATCAACTGCTGATAACGCATCAATTTGGCCGCGTTGTATCCGCCTATGGTTTTATGAAAATAAGAACTTCGCGAGCTGTTATATGTGTTGTTTACCAAGTCTAAAACCCGGTAATTACTCATGGAGTCAAGCGTGGCGAATTGAGCCGATTGCTTTAAACGATCATCCGGTCTGCCCCGCTCTTGAGAAAGACGTTTCATGTTTTGTTGAATGGCCTCTTGTACATCAGGACGGGCAGATATTTCACTTTGCAAAATTTGTATATCGTAAGGCTGAGCCGTAAAGGGGAACTCATTTTCATCGGTTTTTTCCCACTTCACGTAACTTGAACCCTGTTTTTCATTATTCAAGTATCGCTTATTCACCGTCCACAAATCAACGGTTACCAAACCTATTAGAATATAAGCGGCAATATCGCTTTTAAGTTTGTTGAATGCCACTGCAAAGAGGAGCCCCAGCCCGGCCAGAATAAAAAACAGGCTCCTAAACAAGTCACCGGTAAACAAAGCTTCACGGGCACCTCCCAAATCAGCAATAATAGCATCAATTTGAGCAGCCGCTTGCGGATTAGATTGCTTTTGCGCTTCCAACCGGGCTAATTCACCATCCGCGTAAAAATCAAAAAATGTTGATGGCGCAATTAAAAATAAAAGTAAAACGCCGGTAAAAATACCGCTTACCAAAAATATTTTCTTTTTGTTCTTTTTCCAAAATGAAGACACGCTAAAAAACTCATGTAAAAACAGCACGGCCATGGCGGGCATTAAAAACTCGGCAACGGCTAAAATCATGGTAACCGATCGAAAACGATTGTAAAACGGAAAGTAATCAATAAATAAATCGGTAAACCACATCATGTTTTTTCCCCAAGCCAGCATTATACTGAGTAGAGTCCCAACAATTAAAGGCCCCCTCAACCAATGTTGAACGGTAAATGCTCCCAGCAGAAAAAGTAAAACAATGATCGCCCCTACGTATACAGGACCCGCGGTAAAAGGTTGATTACCCCAATATTTATTCATTCCACCCACGTATTGTCGAGATTGTGCGGGTACGTCTCTCATGACGCGTTCCTCGCTCGCTAAAGCGCCGGTTTCACCGCCTTTTGCGTTGGGAAAAACCAATGACCAAGTTTCGCCCACACCCAAACTCCAATTAGTAATGTAATCGCGGTCGAGTCCGCCGGTCTTGTCGGTTTTTTCACTTCCCTCGGCCTCAATATTGAGCTCATTGTTACCGCGCATGCTACTTTCAATATACTCATAGGTAGTCCAAAAAGTAGTAGCATTGGAACTCAACGCCAACAATCCGCCACCAATCAAAACGGCTAACGATATACCAATATGCCTAAAGTCCTTATTCATTCCCGCCCTAACAAATTCGAAGAGTAAAATAAGACCGATTAAAAGCCCTGTATAATAAGTGATTTGGTAGTGATTGGCAGCCAACTGCAATCCTATGGCCGCAGCCGCAATTACGCCTCCCGTAAGATATTTTTTCCTTAAAATATAAATGACTCCTGCAATTATAGCGGGTATATAAGAAATGGCAAATACTTTGGTGTTGTGACCCGCCTCAATGGATATGACAAAAAAACTGGAAAAAGCAAAAGCAATAGCTCCTAACCCGGCCAACTTTGGAGGTATTTTCAAGCTCAATGAGAAAATATAAAAGGCCACCATCATGATGAGAAAGTAAAAGGCCGGTCGCGGAAACACCTCCCTAATATCTTTAAAGTAGCCCAAAAGGTTACCTTTAGTTTGCATGGTGATTTGATAGGC
>PXEK01000223.1 GCA_003564735.1 Cryomorphaceae bacterium | reverse complement strand
GTTATATTCCAACCCGTAATCAGATAAAATAAACGCAAATTCCCCCACTTGAAAAATGGAAAACGCCGTGAGTAAAGAGGCTTTTACCGAATAAGACAAAATGCGAGCAGCCACAGCGGCAATGAGTGCCTTACCTATCATTACCAAAACTACAAGTAACAAAATGAACACGAGATGATCTACCAAAAACTCAACATTGAGCAGCATACCGATGGAAACAAAAAACAACCCGGTAAACAACTCCCGAAATGGCAATATTACGCCGGTAGCCTGGTGGCTGTATTCTGACTCAGAAATGATGAGTCCGGCCAAAAAAGCACCCAAAGCCGGCGACAAACCGGCCATATCCGTAATCCAAGCCACGGCAAAACATATCACTACCGTTGCAAGAATAAACAGCTCCCTACTTCGGGTTTTTGCTATTTCGTGGAGCAATCGCGGTACGACATACCGAGCCAGAACATAAGTGAGCACGATTAAAATCAAAAACTTTATGGATAAAGCCATAAGTGCCTCACCGGCATCACCCGCCTCGCCCGCTATAATAGGCGTAAACAGCATCATAGGAACCACTATAATATCCTGAAATATGAGCACGCCCAACACCATTCTGCCGTGAGGTTTGGAAATGGCTTTTTGCTCTTGAAGCATTTTAAGTACAATAGCCGTGCTACTGAGCGAGAATAAGAACCCGATAAATACCGACTCTTGCCAAGAATAATCAAGCAACATGAAAATACCGGTGGTGAAAAGTACGGTTAAAAAAACTTGTAAAAAGCCGCCTAAAAAAACCGTTTTCTTTATGGCTGCCAGCTGCTTAATGGAGAACTCAATACCTATAACAAACAGCAACAGTATAATACCTATTTCAGAGGTGATTTCCACCTCGTGAGAGGCTCCCACCCAGGCCAAAACGTGAGGTCCCGCTAACGTGCCCGTTAAAATAAAGCCTAGAATGGCAGGCAATTTAAGTCGCTTGAAAATAAAAACTACCACTGTTGCCAGTGAAAGAATTATGAGTAAGTCTTGTAAAAAAGGTATATCCATATTGTACTTTTAAATTGAAAACAATTTAACTCAAACACCATGAAGCACGGCTTTCTTTTGTGCACCTATTAAGTTTTACATATAAGGTCGGCGGCTTCCTCTCCAATAATCGACCCGATGGCTACGCCCATTCCTCCCAGCCTAACGGCGCAAACCACACGGTCACTTATATTTTTCACAATAACGCTTTTGCTCTTTCCGGTTCCCATAATTCCGCTCCATCGTTGTTCAATTTCGACATTAGGCACGGTTGGCAAAATTACTTGAGCAATCAATTCCTCTAACCGATTTTGTATTTTTTTGGTCAGAGCCGCCACCGTTGTGGTTTCTCCGTCAACATCTAAGTTTCTACCCCCGCCCAACAAAAGTCGGTTACCTACATTTCGAAAATAATAGTACCCGCGGTCATAGTGAAAAGTTCCCTTTACTTTAAGATCAGGGATGGGTTTGGTGATTAAAACCTGAGCTCGAGCCGGAACAACATCAACACCGGGGAGTAGCTTTTGAGCAAATCCGTTTACCGCCACTAATACTTTTTCACAAGTAAAATCATGGTAGGTGGTACTTACGGTTACTTCCCCTGATGTTTCATCAATATTCACCACATCGGCTCCCGAAAAAATTTCAATGTCAGCGTTGCGGCACCTACGTAACAGTTCGCGCATGAACTTCCCCGGGTTTAACGCCCCTTCGAATCGGTTCTGAATAATATGGGAAACCCCTTGAAAGCCGAATTTTTCAAATTCACTCAACTCAACGAATACGTTTTCTCCTACCTCTTTTTTTAGCTTTTGGTTAAAGTGATTTATGAATTGCAAGCAAGATTCGTATCGATCTTGATCTGCAGAGGTAAACAGCTCGTAACCGCCGCATTGCTCAAAATCAATATTTGGGAATTTGCGTTGTAGCAATTGCAATCCGCGCCGACGTTTGAAAACCAAATCAAGCAGTTGATTCTCACTCATGTGATTGAGGTCGTCAACCAATTCAGACAAACTCCCAAAGCAAGCAAAACCGGCATTTTTAGTACCGGCACCTGAAGGTAAAGTACCACGCTCAATGACCGCAACGGACGCCGACGGCTGAAGCTCCTTTATTCGCAAAGCAGCTGAAAGTCCGGTGATTCCGCTCCCTACAATCAAATAATCACGAGGACGCAGGAAAACGGATTGCTCCCAAAAACTTGTTTGTATCATTCTAACGTTTCAAAAGGCATACTCACCTTAATTTGATCCCAAGCCATAGCGATTACTCCCGAGTTATCACCCGTAGGCTCAACCGTATAGGTGAGTCTTTGAACAACTTCGTCAAGATTTTCGGGCTTAACCTCTACGCGAACCACGTCCAAGTTTTTCTTATATTCCTCAGCCAAGTGTTGATCGTAAACCTCGTTCAAAATCAAAGTCCAAGTTTCCCTGCCGGGAATGGTAAAAAAGGCATAAGTACCGGGCTCAACGTGTACATCTTCAATTTTTACCGGATGTGTAAATGTGACGGCAGTGGCCCAATGCGACCCCGACACCCATATTTGGTCGTAGCTCACCAAGCCGTTCCACAATACCCTGCCGCGTTTGCCGGGAGAGCCGTAATTGACCGTAACATCACAAGCGGCTATTTTACCCGTGGCCTCTCGACGCGCGCTGCCGGGGAACGTATCGGGTTCAATAATTCCCAAGTTTACACTATCAGCGTAACCTACCATTAGCAAGGCGTGTTCCTCTTCAATTCTAGCCAAGCTTTCTTGTTCGGGTGTCATTTGAGATTCTGAATCTACCTGTTGGATTGTAGTTTGATTTTCGCTAGTCGGCTCATCACAACCGATGAACAACAATGCGGCAATTGAGCCTATTAAAACTGTTTTTTTCATGATGTTACTTTATACTGCAAATATGATGAAGATTAGTCATTCCTTGCAAATAAAAAGCCCTCTATTCCCGTAAAAATGAATAGAGGGCTCTTAAAGTTCGATGAGAAAAGGTGTTGCCTACTGCACTACCACGCGTTTCACACTCAGGTTGCCATCGCGAATGACTTTTACAAAGTACACTCCCGCAGCTAAGTTCATGTTCACTTCTTCCACCAACTCGCCTTCTATGCGACCCAGTGTTTTTGCGGTCAGAACCTTACCCTGCATGTCTACAATCTGCATCTGTACGTCTGCATTACCGTTGCCGG
>PXEK01000071.1 GCA_003564735.1 Cryomorphaceae bacterium | reverse complement strand
TTTTCAATATCCTCCTTGTTTTCCTCAACTCCCTCTTTTTCTGCGTACTTAATAAATTCGGGCAGGGCATCAACTTCAACATCGAAATTCTCAATAAAATCCTCGATGTCTTTATACTCCTTCTTGAGCTTTTTCCTGTTTTTATCAAGGTAAGCAATTGAGAATTCATTGAAAATACCCCTACGGGCTACTTTACCGTAATATTCAGAACCGCCCAACGTATCTATAGGTACAAAAATATCGGGCATGATTCCCCCGCCGCCGTACACTTTTCTTCCGTTCAGTTTGGTTGCATATTCGAGGGAGTCGGGAAGTGAAATGCTGTCCATAGAAACCATTTCACCCGTATTGAATCTATTGTAAACATCTTCGTAGTAACTTTTTTTACCGCCGTCATAGGGTCTTTGAATAGATCTTCCGGCCGGTGTGTAATAGCGTGAAACAGTTAATCGAATCGCGCTGCCGTCGGCAAGTGAGAATGGTTTTTGAACGAGTCCTTTACCAAAGGATTTTCGACCGATGATGATTCCTCTATCCCAATCTTGAACCGCACCGGAAACGATTTCACTGGCCGACGCCGAGCCTTCGTCAATTAGAATAACCAACTTTCCTTTCAAAAATTTACCTCCCGAGGAAGCTCGTTTATCATCTCTCGGATAGCTCCTGCCCTTGGTATATACCAGTAACTTTTTGTCGTCCAAGAATTGATCGGCAAGCTCGATGGCCGTTTGTAAATACCCGCCGCTGTTGCCGCGCAAATCCAAAATTAAGTTTTCCATACCCTGCTCGGTAAGGGAGTCCATGGCGGTGCTGATTTCTTCCATTGAGGTGGCCGCAAACCGGTTGAGTTTGATGTAACCGATTCCGGGCTCAGCCATATATCCTGCATCTACACTGTAAATGGGGATTTTATCTCGGGTAATGGTAAATTCTAAGAGCTCTTTTCGCTTACCTCTTTTTATACCTAAATTTACTTTTGTACCTTTCTTACCCCGGAGGTTATCGGCGACGTCTCTATTGGTAAATCCTACCCCGGCAACCGTCGAGTCTTCAATCGTAATAATTTTATCGCCGGCTAAAATACCCAGCTTTTCTGAAGGTCCGCCCGGAATTGCCGAAACCACAATAATGGTATCTTTAACGATATTAAACTGTATTCCTACGCCTTCAAAATTTCCTTCAAGTGCTTCATTCGCACGTTCCAAATCCTTGGCGGAAATATAAACCGAGTGAGGGTCTAAATCTTCAAGGACGTTTCTAATGGCTTTTTCTACCAGTTTTTCAGAATCCACACTGTCCACGTAAGCCAAACCGACGTAACGCAGGAAAGATTGCATCTTGCGTTCCTGAAGGGGGTCGGACTGAGAAAATAAAGATTGAGAGAAGAGGGAAACTGCGAGAAGTGTAAAAATAATTTTTTTCATATTCAAAAATAGATATAACGGAAAAACGGAGCACCGCACTCATTGTTGGGTGCGGTGCTGTAATATTTCTTAATTTAAAACGAAAGTCGTGCCGGAAAAAAGCCTTCAATTCGCCGTAGGTTTACTTTTTGGGGTGACGGTTTATTCACCGGGTCTTGATACCGGGTAGCCGGAAACAAACAACGCGCTTTCACCTTATCGCCAATCACTACTTGGACATTTCTACGGCTTGTTTTGCCGGGAATACTTGTCCTTTCCACAAACCTACCGCAAAAGCGCCCGGATACCCTTGGGCTCGCAATTCATCGCGATAAGCTTTAGCCTCTTCGTAAGTTTTAAAACGACCTGCAATAGCAACCGTCATGCCCGAGGCGTCAGGTTTTGTGGTGAAGTCTCTTAACCCGGAATACTGCTCTTGAGCCTCTTGCGTCAACCCTTTGGTTAAAGCCGCTACTTGAACACTAAACCTCAAGTGCTCTTCTTTTTCACTTTCTGTCAACTTGCGACCTACGGGAATATCAGAAGTTGAAGTTGAGCCGCCAACTCTTTTTCCGGTGGTCAAATCAACTTTTTCCGCGCCGCGAAGCAGTACGACATAAGCACCTTCAAAGCCTTTGGTTCTGTAATCAATCTTGGCCGCCGCGGCTTCACCGTAAGAGTTATACTGTCTTGTGTAAACGCGTGTGAGACCGTCAGAGGTTTTAAAGCTGATAATATTTTCACCTTTGAATTTAGACATATCGGGCTTTCTACTAAACGCACCCAATTGCACCCGATACACCTCTTTGTCGGCAGGTACTTCAATACCTTCACGACTTTTCACCGTACCGTCGCCGGCGGCAGTGCGTGTATCACGAGCTCTATCTTTGGGACGATCTTGGCTATCAAACTCTCCAATATCTTTGAGGTTCCCCAATTTATCTCTGGCGATGATTCCTTCAGTATCAATGCCCTGCGCTTTCAACTCTCCTCTTTTGGCACTTGCACCCGAGATGTTTTCAAAGATACCCATTACTACTACGGTTTTACCCTCAACATCGAAAACTTCAACGTCGGGCAGACTGAGAACGCTATTGATCAACTCATCGGGAATTGACTCGTCAAATTCACCAATTTTCACCGAATAGAACGTGTCTTTCATTCCTCTGCGACGTTTCGTCAGCTGAGATCCGATATTGAGGGTGTAAACCTCCTGTTCGATAGGGGAATATTTGCCGGTTGTATCATGGAATGCATTGTAAAACTCCATAATTGATTCGTCACTTAAAGCTACACCCACTGAGTCCACAGGCATACCGAAGGGTGTGTTGGGCTCTTGATCCAAGTAATCAGGAACACCATCTCCGTCGCTGTCGATAGGACACCCTCGTTCATCAACTTTCACTCCCTCGGGTGTACCGGGACATTTATCGTATAAATCTGGAACTCCGTCCCCATCAGAATCTGCTGTCAGGTCTAAGTCGAATGGAGTATCATCCAAATACTTGTGCTGTCTTCTCTTTTTCTCTGGGGCAGACTTACCTAAGCGATTTATGCTGAAAGTAGCTTGAGCTCCGAGGTACAGAAAATTATCATTACTTGAGCTTCCTTGATTCACACCTTGAAGGTCTTCAGTTACACCGTCGATGTAATTGGTGAAAGAGAAATAATATGTGGCCATGAACCTCACATCCCAAGCTCGGGTAATATTCATTCCCACACCTGCGGTAACCGGAACGGCAAAACTGTAATTGTTAAAGAATCCCAACTCATCACTTCTCAGGTCTCTTAAGTCGGTTTCAAAATTATAATCACGCTGAATGCGATCGGCT
>PXEK01000117.1 GCA_003564735.1 Cryomorphaceae bacterium | reverse complement strand
ATAGGGGGGTGAGGTAGTTGAACGGTTCTCTGTCACGCACTTCGGCGGGGGTGCGTCCGTTTACTTTAAGAACTTTCACCAAAGGAAAGTATTTTTCACCCTCACGCGGCGGTCGAATCGTTCCCTCAACATTGTCCCCCGTTTTTAAACCGAACATTTTAATTTGTGACTGACTCACGTAAATGTCATCGGGAGAGGGTAAATAGTTGTAGTCAGAGGAGCGCAAAAAGCCGTAACCGTCGTTCATGGTTTCGAGAACACCTTCAGTAGATACTATACCTTCAAAGTCGAACTCTAAACCATCCTGTCTTCTCTTTCTGTTGTGTTTGTCATGCTTCGAGCGATCGTCTTGATTCGAATGGCGATTGCGATTTGAGTTTTGGTCACGGTCGCGCCTGTCATCATTTTTATTCTCGCGGCGAGCATCATTTTTCGAGTGATCTCTTCTGTTGTCGGGTTTTGTTGATTTGTCTTTTTTTGAACCGGAGTCTTTACGCTCGGTTGAACGTGTGGGTTTAGCGTGCTCTTCTTTTTTGTTGTTGTTGTCCGGTTTTTGTTGATCCTTGCTTTGATTTGTAGGTTGAGGCTTATTTGATTTTGAGTCTTGTTTATCGGCAGCCTCGTTTTTGGCCTCCGGGCGGTTGCTGCTTCGATTTTGAGGCTTGCGCTCGGGTTTCGGACTTGTCTTTTTGTCGTCAGCTTGGTCTTTTAAGGGAGCCAGCGGTTTTACGGCTTGATGATCTAGTATTTGATACACCAAGTCTTGTTTTTTGAGTTTGTTAAAACCTTTAACTTCAAGTTGTTTAGCTATTTCTTTAAGCTCGTCAACTTTTTTGTTGTTCAGTTCAATAATGTCGTACATGTACAATGATAATTAGGAAATATTGCAGTTTGAAATTTAAGATTAAAATAGGTTGCTTTTAACCTAAAGTTTAACTTCATACTTATTAAATGGAATTATTAAGTGCGATGGGGAAAAACTCGGAGGAGCACCCTCCCTATCCAATGATGCTGCAATTATACAACTTTATTTAGTCACTGCAATGAATTAGCGGTGTTTTTATTTACTTTTGCCGGGTAAATGAAAATTATGTGGCAAAGAATACAAACCTTATACCTAATAGTTGCCGTTATAGTGGCTGTAACGGGTTTATTTACCTCTGTAATTACCATTGAAACTCCAACGAGTACCATTGATGTTTCTCCGTTACTGTTTGATGGAGGCACAGGTGGTTTCGGCGGTTGGCCGTTACTCATTTTGTGGGGAGGTTACATTCTTTTAAGTGTTTTGGCCTTGTCGCGTTTTAAAGATCGCAAATTGCAAATGAGGTTTGTGCGGTACAGTTATTTTTTCTTGTTTTTAGTGGTAATGACGGAACTTTGGTTGATTTACATGTGGCGCACAGGAGTAAGTGATGACGCGGTGGTTTCCTACGGCAGTCATCTCATCATTCCTTTTGCCGCTTTCTTGTTTAGTTTTATGGCCTTTAAACGTATTAAAAAAGACGACGATTTAGTGAAGTCAGTCGATCGTTTACGCTGATTTTTTTACCGGTCAGAACCAATATGACATCTGTAATGAAAACAAACATCAATATTTGGTACTATTTCGCAGGGTTGGTATCCGGGCTTTTTCTGCTGACGGCTTGCGGTTCTGACCAAAAACCGGAAACTACCGAAGCGGGTTTAAATTACGAACAGGTAAAAATTACCGCCACTTACGATAATTGTAAGTCGGGAGCAGATAACTGCACATTTTACACGGCAGATTTCCCGGAGTTTTACGGGTTTGAAGGAGCCAATGTTCTCAACGATTTTGTGCTCCACGATTTTTTCGAGGTTGAGAATCGGGAGGAACTGCGTAGCGAGGCTAATGCGTTTATAAGTACGTATGAGCAAAACATGAACCCCGGCGAGGAGGAGAAACCGGCTTGGTATAAGTTTTATCAAGTGAATGCAGAGTTACTTTACGACTCTGTAGTACAGTTGAGTATGAATGTTGAGGAATTTTCGGGAGGTGCGCACGGCAATACGGCTGAGTATTATCGCAATTTCAATTTGAATGGTGAGTTACTAGAGTTTGACGTGTTTTTGCCGGGGTTGAACGAGGAGGAGGTGGCCGAAAAATTAATGCAGGCCTACAAAGAAAAATATCCTGAAGGCTTAAATATGTTGTTTGAAGAATCCATTGAGCCAACGGCTAATTTCCTACCCGTAGAAAACGGGGTGGTTTTTGTTTATAACCCGTATGATATCGCCCCCTACTCGGCAGGTGTTATTAAGTTGAGATTAAACAGAATGTAGTTTTGTTTGAATGTAACGATTTTTCTTTCGGAAAAATATATATCTGATCCTTCCATGAAGTCAGAATTTAATTGTAATTTCGGCGGCGCTTATCTAAATAACATGTCTGTATTAGTAGTAGATGATGATGCCATTGCAAGGCTTATTATTGAGAAGAATCTCAGGTTACTTAACTATGCCGGTGGTGTAAAAGGTGCGGCAAATGGTGAAGAGGCTTTGGAAATCATGAACAATGATAAACCTGATGCCATTTTTTTAGATTTGAATATGCCGGTGAAAGGCGGGTTTGATGTTTTAGATGAAATGAAGGCCGTCGGTTTAAATATTCCTGTTTATGTCATCACTTCCAGTATCCTCAGCGCTGACCGCGAAAAGTCTGCAGCCTATCCTTTGGTAAAGGGTTTTTTTGAAAAGCCCGTAACAAAATCAGACGTTCAAGTTGTTCTGGATGTTATTAAGTGACGGCATACGGTGTGCTAATTTTTAGCCGACTTTATATCGTCAATCGCTCGAATTCATTTTTAAAACCGGGGAATGACTTTGAAACACACTCCCAACCTTCAATCTCTAAATCACCCGTTTTTAACGCAAGCGGCGCAAGTGCCATCACCATTCTATGGTCGTTGTAACTTTTTACTCTAATCCCGCTCGGGAGGTTTCCTTTGGGTTGTATCACAATGAAGCCCTCTCCGCTTTCAATCTCGCAATTCAACTTTTGCAACTCATTATTCAACGCAGCAATACGGTCTGTTTCTTTAATTTTAAGTGTGTGCAGTCCGGTAAGCTCACAAGGTACTCCGGTGCCCGCACATGTGCAGGCCAGCGTTTGAGCCAAATCGGGAGTGGATCGCAAATCTGCTCGAAAGGTGCCTGTTTTTGGTTTAGCGTTTTCGGGTTTGATGATTACTAAGTCTGAACCGCACTTTTTGGT
>PXEK01000015.1 GCA_003564735.1 Cryomorphaceae bacterium | reverse complement strand
GCGGTATTTCGAATCCCGCGCAGCAAAAAGCCGGCATTTACTGTTTTGCAATAGGTGACCGTGAGTCCGTTAAATGAGTCTGCCGATACCTTGGGTTCGTTTTTAAAAACAGCGCGTATGTAATTCAACCGGACCTCTAACGACTTCATGTATTTTTTTTGGCTGTTTTCGCCCACGGCTATGATGATTTCATCAAACATGGGCAGTGCGCGAAGCACGATATCTTGATGTCCTACGGTAAAGGGGTCAAAAGAGCCCGGAAATACGGCAATTCGTTTTTTCATAACTGTACATTCTTTTTGCCCGATTAAGGTTTTTCAAAAACAGAGAAAATTACATTTCCGTATTTTTTACTCTCTTTGAAAAGCGGCACGGCGTCAAAGTTATTATTTTTATCGTGCTCCACAATACACAGGCCTTGGGGTAACAGCAAATCTCGCTCCAAAACCGTTTCAATGAGTTCAGTGTAGAGTGGTGAGGCATAGGGGGGGTCCAGAAAAATAACGTCTGCCTTAACGGTACATTTTTTTAAGAACTTCAAAGCGTCGTTTCGCAGTACCTTGAAGTTTTCAAACTTTAACTCCTTTGAAACACGAATCATATAGCTTACGCATTTATGGTGAATATCTACCGCATATACCGGGGATGCGCCGCGCGAAATAAACTCGAAGCTCATATTTCCCGTTCCCGCGAATAAATCTATAACCGTTTTATTTTCAATATCCACCCGGTTGTTGAGGTAGTTGAACAAGCCCTCTTTTGCAAAATCGGTGGTGGGGCGCACGGGCAATCCTTTGGGTGCCGTGATTCTGCGTCCCTTATATTTTCCTGCTATTATGCGCACAACAGTTGTGAGTAAAGGGTGAAGTTGCGAGATTGAGTTAGATTATTTTTTTGGTCAGAACCGGCAAAAACAAACCCCGAAAGCGGTGACAATTTCTTTACGTAAGGATCCAAAATTTTGGTTTTAGCGGCATCTTGATCGGTTTGGCCGCAGTAATGAATGACGGTGTCGCTTCCCTTCATGTTGAACTGCTCCATGGTGAAAAGGGTGTAGTACCCTAAGTCGGCATTTGTTTTTAGCGGAAAGGTATTGCACATGAGGAAAGCACCGTTGAAAAGGGCCAAGTAGAAAAAGTTCTCATACAAAAAAATAAAGCCTTGGTTTTCGCTACCGTTTTGAGCGTGCTGCTCGGCAACTTTTAAATGTGCAGGTAAGGCATGTTTTAATTTGAAGCCGCAGCTCGCCGCTGTTTTTGAGATATTTTCATCCACGGCATAAATGAATCGGGTACCTGTTATGCCTGTTTCAGCTTCATACCTGATGTCTTGTTTACTGTCAATTTCAGATGAATCAAAAATCAGGTGTAAATAGTCGCTTTTATTTTCGGGGGTAAACACCCCTTCGGGAACAATGGTGAAGTTTTTATTGGCTACACTTAAATACTTGTGGTGACGGTCACCGCCGGCAGTGTTGAGTTGTTGTTTTAAGGCATCGGTGGAATCTATGCCAAGCGCTTGCACTTGTGAAAACCTACGGGTGGTATTGTTGTACTCGGCAGAGTATAGTGTATTGCCGCCCAGTAGGCAAAAGGCCGTGTGCAAAGAAGCAGCTTCATCTCTAAAGCTGCTTCTCTCATTATTGTTATGTTTATCGCTGTTTGGCAATATGCGTTTATTTTTCTGTTGACCAGTTACCCGATGTAGTGGGCTCTTCCAGCGAGCCGACTTTCAACACTTCTTCGGGATCGAATGGGTCAGAGTCTTCAACTATAAAAACACTTACTTCCATACCGCTTCCGCGAATAATGATGTTGGTGTGCATGTCGAATATAGAGCCCGAAGTATAGGGGACGTATCGCAGTGAATCGGGGTGGAAAATCACGTTTCGCTTGCGTTTTGACATATACTCATCATTGAAAACGTACTCCCTAACGGGAAGCATACTGGTGTCTCGTGAAATAATACCTTGTTCAAGGGCTTGATCCTCGGTAAGTGTATCGGGAGCTTCACCGATTTTCCTGATGACCTCAACTTTATCGTTTTTAATGAAGTGCTCCAGGGTGTCAAAGTTTGAGGTGTACTTATTGTACTTTCGGTGAAAAGCCAATTGAGCTTCACGAATATCTTTGAGTCGCTGAATCACGGCGGAGTAACGCTTTTCTTTTTCTTTTCTAAACTCGAGCGGTTCTTGAATACTGCGCACGTTGAGGTAGATGAGTACTATAGAAACCACGGCGAGCACAACACCTATAATTCTACTCACTTTGGTGGTTAATATTTGAAGGTTGTTGAGAAGTACAACCAAGGATATCAAAATCATAGCTACGGTGGCCATGGTGAAATAACCGCCTTGACCATCGCTGAGGCTAAAGAGTAATCCTGCTATTCCCGCGCCGCCTATAAGTACAACCGGTGTGAATTTTGAAACTATTTCTTTCATACGAGTTTATTTGTGTTGAAGCTCTAAACTTGTTTTTCTCGGTGGCGCAAACTTACAATTTTTTCTTGTTGACGCCATCATCATTTTGTTAGCGGCGTATTAATATTTGTTGATTGTATTTTCGGCAGAGCTGTCATCCGGTGGTTGGGGGTTCTGACCAAAAACACGAAACGGCACAATTAACCTGATAATAAAGTTGCGGCCTTGCTCAGGCAGGTTTAAAAGTCTGTAACGGTTGAGGTGGGCAAAATATTTTTGATTTAAGAGGTTTTGTACCTCAAACCGCAGCTGAATGGTGCTGCCTTTGATATTTTTACTCACGCCCGACCATAAATCAACACGTTGGTAACCGGGGGTGGCGAGTTCATTGCGATCTACTCGATTTTGGTTGGCTACCCACCGATACACCCCGCCGATGTTGTAGTTAAATTTGGAGTGACGGCGCAGGGTGGTGTAGGCAATTTCATGGTCAACGGTGAAGGGCGGACTAAACGGTAGGGGCAAACGAGTGTCGCGATTGAAGGTGTGAACGTATGACGAACGATGGCCCAGGCGAAGTTGCGGAAGCGGATAGTAATCAACGCTAAACTCATAGCCGGTGTAAACGGCATCGTGCTGCGTGTACTGCCAAAGTTGAACGCCGTCGGGTAGGGGTGAAAAGCGGGGGGCCGGACGCAAATAAATGAAGTCACGGTAGATGTTGTAAAATGCGGCGGCCGAAATCTTGAAGTTTTTGTGCACTTTTGAGGCCGATAGGTCAAATTGGTACCCGTGCTCGGCGTTCATGTCTCTATC
>PXEK01000318.1 GCA_003564735.1 Cryomorphaceae bacterium | reverse complement strand
TGCCTTGCGTTCCTCGGTTGCGCTTTCGGGCATAACCAAGGTCATTTTTAAACCAAATATATTGGCAACCATGGCCAGCGCAATTCCCGTGTTTCCGCTTGTAGCTTCAACCAAGTTGTCACCGGGCTTAATTTCTTCTCGCTTTAATGCTGCGCTAATCATTCCGTAGGCCGCTCTATCTTTTACACTGCCGCCCGGGTTTTGACCTTCAAGTTTACAGTAAATTTTTACGTTTTTATGGGGGTTCAGCCGGGTAACTTCCACAAGTGGAGTGTTTCCTACAAGGTTCTGAATATTGAATTTGGACTTCATTTTTTAAGCAGTTTTTGTTTTTGAATCAGGCGAGTAGGTGATCGTGGTGTCGGCAGCTACAGATTTTGTGATCCAAACATTGCCGCCAATTGTGCAGTTTTTTTCAATGACGGTGTTGCCGCCCAAAATGGTGGCGTTAGCATAGATGACCACATTGTCCTGAATGGTAGGGTGGCGTTTTACACCTGCGTCTTCTTTTTTTACACTTAAAGCTCCAAGCGTTACGCCTTGATAAATTTTTACATTGTTGCCAATGATAGAGGTTTCACCTATCACTATACCCGTGCCGTGATCAATACAAAATCTAGAACCGATTTGCGCACCGGGATGAATATCAATACCTGTATAACTGTGCGCATGTTCTGAAACAGTGCGCGCCATTAGTTTGCAGCCGTTCTCATGGAAGGTGTGCGCAGTGCGGTAGGCCATCATGGCATAAAAGCCGGGGTAAGTGCGAATTATTTCCGTTTTGCTCTTTGTTGCCGGGTCACCCTTGTAAATGGCGTCAATATCTTCCTCTACCTGTTTCTTTATGGAAGGTAACTTCGACATAAATACCGAAGCCATTTTGCTTGTGTCTTTATTTTTACTTTCTGCGCCATGATCAAGTAGGCCTTTAAGGATAGCTTTAATGTTGTGATATTCTGCCTCAACCGCTTCAGGAGTAGGGCACTCAACTGTACTGTACTCCGCAAATAAGAATCCTGTAAGGCGTTTAAAAAAGGCTACTACTTTATGAGGGGGCGGGCACTCAAAAGTTTCTTGATGTTCTCTGTATATTTGGTTCAAAAACGTTTTCATGAATAATTTAATCCTTGATGATTTTTACTTGGTGTGTTATTTTTATCTCGGGGTGTAAACTTGACTTGACTGAGCAATATTTTTGAATCGCCAATTCGGCCGCTCTATTTGCTTTTTTTTCGGGAATATTCCCTTGAATCAAAAAAGTGATGTCAATTGCAGTGAAAGGCATAACACTACCCTTTTGTTCTCGCATGCCAATAACTTCAGCATCGATAGCATCAGGATTGAGTTTTTGTTTTTCCAAAATCAAAGAAAGGTCAAAAGCTGCGCAACTTACGAGTGATGATAGCAACAGCTCCATAGGGCGCATCCCTTTATTTACTCCTCCTTTTTCAGAGGGCCCGTCAATATTTACAGTGTTTTTGGTACTGTTCCCAGCCTTAAACCAAAGGTTTTTATTTTGCCTTGATAATTTTACTTTCATACGGCAAAAGTACGAAGAAGACTTCGGGAAGTTAAGGGAGAATATTAAAAGCCTCCCGCATAACTTTAACGGCTTTTTCCAAGTCTTTTTGCTCAATATTTAACGGAGGAGCCAATCTAAAACTATGCGGATTGGATAAAAACCAAAAAATGATCACACCGTTCTTCAAGCAATAATCAAAAACCTTTTGAACTTCATTCGCACTCGATAAATCCACGGCTAACATCAGCCCGATTTGCCGTATTTCCAAAACTTTCTCATGTTTTAGTGCCGTGGCCAAATATTCACCCTTTGCCTCTACCTCTTCAAAGTTTACGGTGCGTTTCATTTCTTCAAGCGCTGCGTTGCCGGCTGCACAAACTACCGGGTGTCCGCCAAAAGTAGTAATATGCCCCAACATCGGGTTATGAGTAAAAGCGTCCAGTTCGTTCTTAGGTGCTGCCAATGCACCTCCGGGCATACCTCCAAAAGTGGCTTTTCCCAAAGTCACGTAATCGGGAATCACTTCGCTATGGTTCATCGCAAACCATTTTCCCGTGCGACCCATGCCCGATTGTATTTCGTCAAAGATGAGCTTAGTACCCGTTTCGTTACACCTTTCACGCAGGGCCTTCAAGTAACTTTTTGAGGCGATGCGTACGCCCGCATCCCCCTGAACCGGTTCAATAATCACGGCCGCCGTTTTTGTTGTAATATGGTTGAGGTCAGCGCCAACATTGTGTTCAATAAAGTGCACATCGGGTAAAAGCGGACGAAAAGGTCGTTTTTTCAACTCGTTTCCCGATACGCTCAATGCCCCGTGCGTGCTGCCGTGATAACTTTTTTTAAATGAAATAATTTGACTCCGGCCCGTGCAGCGCTTGGCTAACTTAAGAGCGGCTTCCACTGCCTCTGCCCCTGAATTTACAAAGTAAACCGCATCAATAGGTTTAGGTAAAATACCCGTGAGGTTAGCCGCGAATTCGGCCGGGGCGCTCTGAATAAACTCCCCGTAAACCATAGTGTGTAAATGCTTGTCCACCTGGTTTTTAATGGCGCGATTAACATTTTTATTGCCGTGTCCCAAATTACTCACCGCAATTCCCGCTACCATATCTAAGTACTTTTTTCCCGAGGTGTCATATATGTAGCTGCCTTTAGCATGCGTTCCCTCTAAGCCTATGGGGAAAGGTGTGGTTTGCGCCTGTCGTTTGTAAAAGTTTTCTTCAGCTTTCATTATTCCGCTCTTATTTCAAGAAGATACAAAAGTGCGTCATTTTGCTGTGGTTTTATTTACCCGCGCAAGTAAATGTTGATGTAATCTTCTTTTTTGGTCAGAACCCTCCAAGGGCTATGCCCATCAACTTACGAAGCTCAACAAATCCGGCACAAAAAAACACCATTTTAAACACTTTGCAAGACAGTGTTGGATATTACACAAAGTAAATGCACTTTTGTTTTTTAAAACAACCTGTAAATCCGCCCGGTGATGCGGAGAACCAAAAAAGGCGAAAAATGAAATTTGATAAGCAAAAGTTTTTGCCGCATATTGTTGCGGTTGTGGTTTTTATGTTGTTGAGCGGGGTGTATTTTGCACCTGCCTTCCAAGGTTACAAACTCAAACAAGGCGATATTCAGTCATGGCGAGGAATGTCGAAAGACATTAACGACTATCGCGAAATACATGATGATGAACCCCTTTGGACAAACGGCATGTTTA
>PXEK01000382.1 GCA_003564735.1 Cryomorphaceae bacterium | reverse complement strand
GCTCAATTACATTTACGGAACTCTACTCACGGCCGGAGGCGAACTTAAATTTCTCAATGTTTTGGCATTATCCGGAGCAGCGGGAAATTTATTTCTCAACTATTTGCTTATTCCGCGTTACGGGGCATTGGGCGCGGCATGGGCTACATTGTTGACTCAAGGACTTGTAGCTGTGGGTCAGACGGCCAAAAGCTTTACACTTTACAAACTCGTTTTTCAGCGAGGCTCATTGCTTTGGGTTACACTACTTATTGCGGGAAACCTACTGGTTTTTTGGTTAGTAAGCTATTTTGAGTTTTCAAATGACCTCATTGCCATGGTTATTATTCCGCTCACTTTCGCCTCGCTCTTCTACTTTAAAATCATTGATTTTAAATCCATTTTTAAACTGTTGAAAACCCGCTGACAAAACTAGGAAAATCACTACTTTTGGCGGCTTAAAATTTAAGGTATGGCACAAAAACCGAATGACCGTGAGGAGTTTGACTCTTCGAACTTATTGTTTTTTATGTTTAAATGGCGAAAACACTTGATCGCCGTAACCTTTGCCGCCGCGGTAATCAGTGCGGGAGTTTCCTTTTTGTTGGAGGAAAAATTCCTTTCCACCACCATCTTTTTCCCGGCCGATAACAGCTCACTTTCCAAAGCTGTGATGACTGAGGATGCTGCCGCAAAGAATGACATTTCGGCATTTGGTGAACAGGAGAAAGCTGAGGCGATGATTCAGATTCTAAAATCTGACGACATTAAGTGGCGCATTTGGGGCAAGTACAATTTGATGGAGCATTACGGAATCAAGCCCGATGAACGTCACGCAAATACCAAGCTGTCGAAAAAGTGGGACAATCGGGTGTCGTTTAAGCGTACAGAGTTCAACTCGATTCGGGTAGATGTTTTGGATACCGACCCTCAAATGGCTGCCGATATCGCGAACGATATTGCCGCTTTAGTGGATACGGTGAAAAACCAGATGTTGCGAGACCGCGCTAATAAGGCGCTTAGAGTGGTCGAAAGAGAGTATTTTGGTCTGCTCGAATACATGAATGAACTCGACGATTCGCTTACCACATTGCGAAGGAAAGGCGTTCATGACCACGAAAAACAAATTGAGTCACTCACCAAGGTGTATTACGAATCTATAGCGAACAACAACCGCCGAGCTATGAATGAGCTTGGCGCTGCCTTGGATACGCTGGCAAAATACGGCTCGGCGCACATTTCGATGAGCGAGAACCTTGAGTTTTTACGAGAGCGTTACGTTATGCTTAAAGGGAAGTACGAAGAAATACGAGTTGATGCCACTCAGGACGGAACCCACAAATTTATGGTGAACAAGGCGACTCCGGCCGAAAAGCGCGAATATCCCGTGCGATCGTTGATTGTGTTGGTTTCCTCGCTGGCCACTTTCTTACTTGCTGTTTTGGTGATCATCGGTGTAGAGAATTTCAAGAAGTTCTCGAACCGATTCCCCTCAGAGGAACAAGTGGAATCAAACGGTTAATATGACCTTTACGGCGCAAGATAAGGTGAATTGGTTGTACGGCATTACCTGTGCATTTATTGTGCTGTCTGCAATACTGCTGTATTTCGAACTTTACTGGGTTTACCTTATTCCGGCCGCGCTTGCTATTATTCTTACTGCTTTTTTCAGACTCCACTATCTGTTGCTCTTCATCACCTTTTGCGTTCCGTTTTCGGTGAATATTAACGATGTGGGAGGGGGGTTCGGACTAATACTACCTACTGAGCCTTTAATTTTTGGGGCCATGGTGGTTTTTGTGTACCGTGTGTTTCTAACGCAAGAATACGACAAGCAAATTTTGAGGCACCCGCTTACGATAGCGATTATATTCTATCTTGTTTGGACGCTCATTACCGCCATACTTAGTGAACTGCCGTTTGTGTCATTCAAAAATCTTTTGATGCGCTGCTGGTACGTGATTCCGTTCTATTTTGTTGGCGTTCAAATGATGAAATACCGCAAAAACTTTATCAGGTTCGCTTGGCTGTATGCCGTGCCTTTAACAGGCATTATTATTTACACCACCGTGAGGCATGCCGGGCATAATTTCGATGAACGCTTCGGGCATTGGGTAATGGAACCGTTTTTTAACGATCACACGAGTTACGGTGCTATGATTACCTTTTTTATTCCTATTCTGTTCAGTTTCTTTTATAAGAAAGATTGGAATATCACGGCAAAAATTCTCGTTGGTTTTATTTTTTCCTTTTTCCTGTTGGGGTTTGTATTGAGTTACACCCGCGCCGCCTGGGTGAGTCTGGCCGCTGCGCTCGTTCTCTGGTTTTTCATAGCCTTTAAAATTCGATGGTGGATCATTTCACTCTTTGCACTGCTTATCGGGGTGAGCTTTTTTAGTTTCCAAACCGAGATTATGCAGCGACTGGAGAAAAACCGGCAGGACTCCAGCGGCAACATAGCCGAGCACGTAAAATCAATCACCAACGTAGCTACCGATGCCTCAAACCTTGAGCGCATCAATCGCTGGAACTCAGCAACCAAAATGTACTTGGAGAGTCCGATAACGGGAAAAGGTCCCGGCACTTACGCTTTGCTTTATGCGCCTTACCAACATTCTTCAGATCTTACCATAATTTCCACCCATTCGGGAGACTTGGGGACGGCACACAGCGAATATTTTCAAGCCCTTTCTGAACAAGGAACCCCCGGGTTAATCGCTTTTTTGGCCATCGTGTTTTTCATATTTGCGCGCGGTATTCCGTTGTACTACAAACTGGAAAACCCCGAAGATAGGCGTTATTTGATGGCGGTCATACTGGCATTGTTCACTTATTTGACGCATTCGTTTTTGAATAACTTTTTGGATGAAGATAAAGCCGCCGTACCGTTTTGGTTCTGCGTGGCTTTGATTACCGCATTAGATATTTACGGGAAGCGAAAGAGCGATAACCCCGGCACAATCAAATCATAAAAAGAGAGGTGAAGGAAGTTATATTTTTAGGCAGTAAAGAAATCGGCATCTATTGTTTGGAACAATTGTGGAAACACCCTGCGGTGAAGATAACGGGCGTACTTAGCAACAACCGCAAATTGGAGTCGGAGGGAATCACCGTTTCCGGATTTGCGCGCGAAAAAAACCTTCCTGTTTATGCCTCACCCGACGATATGCCCCGGGCCGATATTTTGATTTCTGTTCAATATCACGAAATACTCAAAAAGCATCACCTCGAAAAGGCTCGTGAATTAGCGGTGAACCTCCACTTGGCGCCACTACCCGAATACCGC
>PXEK01000395.1 GCA_003564735.1 Cryomorphaceae bacterium | reverse complement strand
TTTTTACTGCTTGCTTTGCCCTTAATTTTTTACGGGCAGGGTGAGGAAATGTTGAGTAGGTTTTCAGCAGTGGAAAACTCGGGTCGAGTAGATGTGGTTTGGACGATGCGCGCCGGTAATATTTGCTTAGGCATAGATGTGGAGCGAACTACAGACACGGTGAATGAACCCCCGCAAACGATTTACAGTATTCCGGGGGAATGCGGTGATGAGCGAGTTGATGTCACTTTTAGGCATGCCGATTTACAACCCATTGAGGGAAGAGCTTCATATTATCGTTTGGTTTTGGGAGCAGTTCCTACAACTTACAGAGAGGTGAATGTTCCCGTTTATGGTGAAAATGAGCTATTGTTCTCTCCTAATCCGGCAAATAACCAAACCGATGTGCGATTTAGAAATCCGAGTCGAGAAGAATTTACCCTTGAATTGTACTCTTCAGGTGGTGAATTGCTTTTAAAACAAGAAGGCATTTCTGACGAGCACTACTCGCTTCGAACTAACGAATTGCCCGGTGGAGTTTATCCGGTACGTTTAAGGTCTACTGATAATAGCCGGGTTCTCCGCGGGAAATTGATAATCACGAAATAATCTTTTTAATACGAGCCGGATGATTAGGCTGTCGTTTTAACTGCCGGCGCTTCAGTTTCAGGCCAAAGTTCTTTAATCAAAACATTGTTTTTAGCCTGAGCCATATTTTTTTCGAGTTTTTCAAAATGGCTGTTTATCCTGTTAAATAATTCCTCTTTGGCAACCGGGAATCTGTCCAGTCCTTGACTTTCTATGGCAGAATTTAAGTCGGTAAGTCTTAAGGTGTGTATGTCACGTTGTGGTAAATACGCTTGGATGCGGTCATCATCTGTAGGGGTTTCGGCCACAAATCCCGCACTTTTTAATTTGAAGAGTATTTGCCTGATAATTCTCACGGGTATATTTAACTCTTCACTCAGTTCATAGTCGGTAAGTGGTTTTTCGTGTTTCATGAATCTCAAAATAATTTGATGCATCACCAAAACCGTGAGTTTTTTGGTGAACTCCATACTTATTTCTCCCATCTCGGTTTCGTGTTCGTATTGCTCTACGTTTTGGTTGGCAAAAGCCAATTCGGCACCCATTAAAACGATAAGCCAACTTATTTGAAGCCAAATAAGGAAAAGGGGTAGTGCCGCAAAACTGCCATAAATTGCATTGTATTTGGACACACCAATTTGAAGGTTGATATACGCAAACTGGAAAAGCTGAAATGTCGTTCCTGCCAAAATGGCCGCAATAAGTGCTGATTTCCAATTTACACGCGTATTGGGCATAATGGCATAAAGTAGGGTGAAGGCCACCCAGATAAGCAAGTAAGGTGACATTTGAAAGCCAAAATTCACCAATGGACCAAAAAAACCAATCAATTCAAAACGGTTGGCCAACGCCTCAAATTGTGATCGTATATAAATAGCTGAGCTGCTGGAGAGAAGAAATAAAATAGGAGCTATGAGCATAAGGGTAAGATAGTCGGCAACTTTCCTGGCCCAACTTCTTCCTTCTTTGATTTCCCAAACCTCATTGAAAGCTTCTTCAATACCAATCATCAAGCGCATAACACTCCAAAGAAGAATCACGATACCCACCCCTGCAATTACGCCACCCTGGGTGTTGTCCAACATGTTTTCGGCAAATTCCACTGCCTGCAGCCATACCTCTCTGTTGTGTGTTGCACTTTCCATTACGGTTTCGCGGAGTCGCTGTCTAAAGCCAAAACCCTTTGCGATGGCAAATACCATAGCTATAACGGGAACAATGGAAAGCAAAGTGTAAAAAGTTAAAGCCGATGCTTTTTCTTGTATCCTGTTATCTACGAATCCTTTACCCGTGATGAAAAAGACGCGAATTTGTCGTAAAACAAAGGCTCGTCGCTTATCCATTTTCGACAAATCCATTTGCCATAAACGAACCAGTAGAAAGTGTCTGATTTCTTCAACGACTTTTGCAATCATAATCAAGGTATTGAGTAAATAGCATTTTAATATAACAAAATTACTAAGTTATATTGAATGTTAGCTTTTATTTGCGATGAATTAGTCGATACCGGCGAGTTACTGTAATTTCTTGGAGCGGTAAGCGAAGAGTTTTTCTGAAATTTTTCTGTGTTATCTATCGAACCAAACGCCTTCGACCAGCGAGTAAAAAGAATACGAAATTTTTTCCGGTTTTGCTTTTTCAATCATGATTTGGGCCAACAATGCGGCCATGTGAATGGTTTCTACCCTCATTTCGTGAATCCCCGGCGTGAGGTAACGTTCCCCCGCATTGGAATCGATAAGTTTTTGCAGGGTTTCGCGGAAAGGTTCCCCAAATGTGTAGTAAGTATTTTTCTCCACAGCTTTATCGTTTCCGTCTATGATGGCTGAAATAACGGTATAAAAAGTGTTGAACGAACCGCTGCTCCCCACAAAATGTGAACAGGGGTATTTGGAGAGAGCATTTTGTAAGTCGTGGGTAGTTTCATTCAAGTAAAAAACTATGTTTTCTTGATCTATAGGCTTTATTTTTTCGGAGATTTCAAACTTTTCGACCAATGCACTAACTCCGTGCGGATAACTCTTTTTAAAATAGATACGGTTATTATCGGCAATGATATACTCGGTGCTTCCCCCGCCAATATCCATAATGAGGTACCTTTCGTTCTCAATGTTAACAGCGTTTTTAACTCCTTTATAAATGAGTTCGGCCTCTCTATCCCCTGTTATGATTTCAATATCAATACCTGTTTCATTTTTTACGGGATCCATAATAATTTCAGGATTCACGGCATTACGCAGAGCCGCTGTGGCAAAGGCTTTTATATCGTTGCATTCATAACCACGTGCCACGATTAAGGATTTTTTTATTGCCTCAATAGTTCGCTCGGCGGCTTCTGTCGTAATTTGGTTCTGACTAAAACTGCCTTTACCCGTTTTGGTGGGAAAAACACGTTTATTTACAAATACGGGGTGTCCGTCTTCGGTCTCTCTTATAACAAGGAGTTTCACCGTGTTGGTGCCTATATCTATGATTCCTTGAAGATTAATCATTATATTTAATCCATTTCCAAAGTTCTTTGTAACTTATCTTTTTGCCGTACATCAATATCCCCGTTCGGTAAATTTTAGCGGCCAACCACAGTGTTGCCAAAAAGCCTAAAATCAATAGTACCATGGATAAAATCAGTTCCCAATACTGACTGCTGTCTAATCCTATGGCCACACGCTCAATCATGATGATTGGTGAGGTGAGGGGGATTATAGAAGCCCAAAATCCCGCCTTACTATCCGGGTTTTCCATAAGTGTAAGCGCAATAAAGTATGCCGCCATTAGGGGTATGGTGACGGGAATCATAAATTGTTGCGAATCGGTTTCATTATCTATGGCAGCACCAATAGCTGCAAAAAGAGCACTGTACAACAAATATCCACCTATGAAATAGAAGAAAAACAGCCCAAGCATCAAAGGCCAATTAATGCGGTTGATGAAATGATCGGGGTGAATAATGTCGCTAAAGTTTACTTGGTCTTCACTCAATTGCTCGGCTTGTTTAAGCTGAGCGGGTTTTTGAATTTCCTCCTGCGTACTCAGTTGTGAAAGTTTATTTTGAAAAAGCAGGGTTTGTGAAACGGTGATGAGTACCGTGGAAAGTAAAATCCACAGAACGAATTGGGTGAGACTCACCAAGGCGATACCTATTATTTTGCCCAACATAAGTTGAATGGGCTTTACTGAAGAAACTAAAACTTCAACAATTCTATTGCTTTTTTCTTCCATCACCCCTCGCATCACTTGAATGCCATAGAGAAAAATGAAAAGGTAAATGGCAACTCCAAAAATTAAGCCTATGAGGCCTTTTTCTTTAACCACCGTTTGCTCCTCGCCTTTATCGGTGAATTTGATGAGTGCCATTTCAAAGTCGGTTTTGATTCGGCGGTAATCATCATAGCTCATATCGTAGAGTTTCAGCTTTTCTTTTTCTACAATGCGTTCCAGTTTGTCCTCTATTTGCGATTGAATTTTATTGCTCGGTTGCTCCTTGAAGTACAGTAAGGGCCTATTTTGAGACAGAATTTTTTCGGGTATGTGTAAAATGCAGGTATAATCAGAGTCTTTAAACGCTCTTTTAGCTTCTTCAATTTCTAAACCTTCAACAGAGAAAAACTTGAAACGATCACCATTTTTTAATTCGGTAAATGCCCCGCCCGTATCGTCAATAACTAAAATTTTATACGTGCGATCGTCCTGCAACGCCAAATAAACGATTAATGCCATTACACCGGCAATGAGGATAGGCCCCAGGAAAGTCATAAGAATAAAGCTCTTTTTCTTAACCCTTGTGAGGTATTCTCTCGCGATGATGATTCCCGTTTTTCCCATAATTTAGGCCTTTTCTGCGGTCTCGGTTGTGTTTTCTAGTCTTGATACTTGTTCAATAAATATATCGTTCATTGAGGGCATCTTTTCTTGGAAGGATACTACCTCAACGTGCAGAATAAGAATACCCAAAAGTTGATTTGGAGTGTTTTCACCCAGCAATTGAACATCGGCGCTAATGTTAGTGTCGTCAATTTTTTCGTGATCCAATAATTTGTATCCCGTCCATAAAGCGTTGGTGAATGTGACAATATTGCCTTTAAATACAACCCTGAAAACGTTGGGTTTGAACTGTTCTTTCAAATCACTTACTTTACCCTCCAGTATTTTTTCAGATTTATTGATGAGGGCAATTCTACTGCAAACTTGTTCTACAGATTCCATGTTGTGCGTCGAAAAAATAACCGTAGCTCCTTTTTCACACAGTTCCAAAATTTCTCTTTTGATGAGGTTGGCATTGATTGGGTCAAAACCGCTAAACGGCTCATCTAAAATCAGCAACTCGGGTTTGTGAATTACCGTGGTAATGAATTGAATTTTTTGAGCCATACCTTTAGATAGCTCTTCTACTTTTTTATTCCACCATGCCGTAATCTCGAATTTTTCAAACCAAAATTTAAGCGATGCAAGGGCTTCATCTTTACTCATACCTCGCAGTCTTGCCAAATAAACGGCCTGCTCACCCACTTTCATTTTTTTGTATAGGCCACGCTCCTCGGGCAAGTAGCCTATTTTTTTAATGTGTTGTGCGGTCAGGTTTTCTCCGTTGAAAAGAATGGTTCCTGAATCGGGCACGGTTATATTATTAATCATTCGAATGAGTGTGGTTTTTCCCGCTCCGTTAGGACCAAGTAGTCCAAATATACAGCCCCTTGGAATCGCCAATGATACATTATGCAGCGCCCTGTGTTGGGCAAAAGATTTGGAGACCCCATTTATTTCAATGATATTCTCACCCATTTTCTTTTTCTTTTTTCATGGCTTCGTCTATTTTTTCCAACTCCGCGAACCATTCTTTTCCATATTTTCTAATCAAGGCTTCTTGAGTGAACTTGTAAACGGGAACCCGGAGTTTAGATCCCAAAGAGCACGCCGGATCGCAAATGTCCCAACGGTCATAATTCACGGCTTCAAAATCTCTGTATTTTTGAATGCGAATAGGGTATAAATGACAGGAAATCGGTTTTCTAAAATCGGTTTTGCCTTCTTTCCAAGCTTTTTCTATTGCGCAAAGCGCCTTGTTGTTTTCGTCGAAATAAACATAGGCACATTCCGCATTATTTACCAGCGGGGTAACATGTTCACCGTCAAATGAATCTACTGTATGCTTTCCTTGTTTTTCAACCGCTTCAATACCCTCTTTTCTCATGTAGGGCTTCACTTTTGGGTAGGCTTTTTCTAACTGCTTTAACTCCTCTTTCTCTAAAGGTGCTCCCGCATCTCCTTTTACACAGCATGCCCCCTTGCATGCATTCAAGTCGCAAACGAATTGTTTTTCGAAAATATCTCTTGAAAGCAACTTTTTATCTACCTCAATCATAGTGCAAATGTACTTACACTACGATAATTATTCAGCGCCGCCGCTCAATAAAGTTGGGAGTGTTCATTTCATTTCCCGGCTCTTGTCAAAATGGCTGAAGTGGTCAGGTGTCAATGGTCTCTTTCAAAAATGGGGTTTACTTTTTTGGTCAGAACCGAAATTTCCAACGCAATACAGAGAGACCCTTTGAATAAAAACCCGTAATGAAATAGGGTTAAGATTCCGGCAGCCGGGGTTTTTAGAGTATCAACCTGAAAAGCCGGCGAATCCGCACAGTAAATGAGGTCATGAAGGGGTAGGGCATTCGCAACCCGTAAATTTGCCAAAAGCTATTGATAAAATGTCATAATGAATCTTTTTCTATTTCATTTTTATGTGTTTATGGTGTTCTGAACAAGAATCGCAATACACTATTGTTTATAACTTGCAACCGATGTTAATATGTTCGCTTTACCTCTAAAGCGGTTTCCCGATTTTTATTTTAAAATTTGCCCTGTCTAATTTAGAAAGAGTCTTAATACACTATAGGCTGAATAGACAAGTTTTCTGAAAAGGCCCTGAGAGAATCTTCCGGAGTAATTGGACGAAAAGTAGAATTATACTAGTGAAAATGTAAAAATACAGTGATATGAGTAAGAGTAAAGTGAATGAGGTGACATTAAAGTCAAAAGAAGCAGAGGCTAATGAGCCGTTATTAATTGAGAACAAAGACAGGTTCGTTCTTTTCCCGATAAAACACGATGATATTTGGCAATGGTACAAAAAGTCTGAAGCCAGTTTTTGGACGGCCGAGGAGATTGACTTGCAACAAGACTTAAGTGACTGGGAAAATAAACTCAACGATAATGAGCGCTACTTCATCAAGCATGTACTGGCGTTTTTTGCCGCAAGTGACGGAATTGTAAATGAAAATTTGGCCGAGAATTTTTTACACGAAGTGCAATACACCGAGGCTAAATTTTTCTACGGCTTCCAAATCGCTATGGAAAATATTCATAGTGAAACCTACTCTTTACTCATCGATACATATATCAAAAATACCGAGGAGAAAAATAAACTCTTTAATGCCATTGAAACAATGGACTGCGTGAAAAAGAAAGCCGACTGGGCACTGAGGTGGATTGATGAGGGCTCATTTGCAGAGCGACTTATTGCATTTGCTGCGGTTGAGGGAATTTTCTTCTCAGGTTCTTTTTGCTCCATATTCTGGTTGAAAAAACGTGGACTCATGCCCGGTTTGAGTTTTTCGAATGAGTTGATATCCAGAGATGAAGGAATGCATTGTGATTTCGCTTGCTTACTTTATACCAAGCACCTCAAGCACAAACTTCCCGAGCAACAGGTGAAAGATATTATTTTGGATGCCGTTGAAATTGAAAAAGAGTTTATTACTGAGGCATTACCCGTGAAATTAATAGGTATGAACTCTGATATGATGTCGCAGTACATCGAGTTTGTTGCCGACCGCCTGTTGAGCGAGTTGGGAATTGAAAAGGTGTTTAATACCAAGAACCCGTTTGACTTCATGGAATTGATCTCTCTTCAAGGTAAAACAAACTTTTTTGAAAAACGCGTTGCCGAATACCAAAAAGCAGGTGTGATGGACGGAGGTAAAAAATCGGGAAGCGGATTCAGCCTTGACGAAGATTTTTAGAAGTGTAATCTTAAAATAAACAAACTATGTACGTAATTAAAAGAGACGGGCGAAAAGAAACCGTTAAATTCGATAAAATACAAGCCAGAATTAAAAAGCTGTGTTACGGCTTAGATAAAGCCGTTGATCCTGTGCAAATAGCTATGCGCGTTATCGAAGGCTTATATGACGGTGTCACTACCCGTCAACTTGATGATTTGGCGGCCGAAATTACAGCTTCACTGGTAACCAAACATCCTGACTTTGCTGTTTTGGGGGCTCGAATCGCGGTATCGAATCTACATAAAAGTACCAAAAAATCATTTAGCGAAACAGTTGATGATTTGTACAATTACGTTGATCCCAAAACAGGTCAAAAAGCTCCCATGATTGCTGATGACGTTTATAAAGTAATCAAGGAAAATCAAGAAGTTCTCGATAGCACCATCATATACGATCGCGACTTCCAATATGATTTTTTCGGGTTCAAAACCCTGGAGCGAGCTTACTTGCTCAAAATTAACGGTGAAATTGCAGAGCGGCCACAGCATATGCTAATGCGTGTGAGTATCGGTATTCATAAAGAGGATATTGAATCAGCAATAAAAACATATAACCTCATGAGTGAGAAGTGGTTCACTCACGCGACGCCTACATTGTTCAATGCGGGCACACCCAAACCACAAATGTCATCCTGTTTCTTACTTACCACAAAAGAAGACAGTATTGACGGTATTTACGATACACTAAAACAATGTGCGAAAATTTCCCAAAGTGCGGGCGGTATAGGTCTGGCCATACATGACATCCGCGCTACGGGCTCTTACATTCGCGGAACAAACGGCACCTCGAACGGCATCGTACCTATGTTGCGCGTGTTCAACGATACGGCACGATATGTAGATCAAGGCGGTGGAAAACGCAAAGGTTCTTTCGCTATTTACATCGAGCCTTGGCATGCTGATATTTTTGACTTTTTAGATTTGAAAAAGAACCACGGTAAAGAAGAAAACCGTGCACGGGATTTGTTTTACGCCATGTGGACGCCTGATTTATTTATGAAACGCGTTCAGGAAAATGGAGATTGGACATTGATGTGTCCAAACGAATGTCCGGGTTTAAGCGAGGTGTGGGGTGAGGAATTCGAGAAATTGTACACCAAATACGAGAAGGAAAATAAGGGCCGTAAAACCGTTAAAGCACAAGAGTTGTGGTTCAAGATTTTGGAATCACAAATTGAAACGGGTACACCTTACATGCTCTATAAAGATGCATCAAACCGCAAGAGTAATCAGCAAAACTTGGGTACCATCAAGTCCTCCAACTTGTGCACGGAAATTATTGAATATACCGCCCCCGATGAGGTGGCTGTATGTAATTTAGCTTCCATTGCTCTTCCTAAGTTTGTCATTGACGGGAAGTTTGACCATGAAAAGCTTTTTGAAGTAACCTATCAAATTACGCTCAACCTAAACAAGGTTATTGATTACAATTATTATCCCGTACCCGAGGCACGAAATTCGAATATGAAACATCGCCCGATAGGTATAGGTGTGCAGGGGCTTGCCGATGCATTTATCATGTTGAGATATGCTTTTGACTCTGAACAAGCCAGGGTACTCAATAGAGATATTCACGAGACTATTTATTATGCCGCGCTAACGGCGTCTAAAGACCTGGCCAAAGCGGACGGGCCTTACGAAACATACAAAGGTAGCCCCGTATCGAAAGGTATTTTCCAGTATGATATGTGGGGCGTTAAACCCTCTGATCGCTGGGAGTGGGATGTATTAAAAGAAGAGGTGAAAAAACACGGTGTACGAAACAGCTTACTTCTAGCACCTATGCCTACAGCCTCAACAAGTCAAATCCTCGGAAATAATGAGTGCTTTGAGCCTTATACGTCCAATATTTATACCCGTCGAACGCTTAGCGGTGAGTTTGTTGTAATTAACAAACACCTTCTTAGAGATTTGGTTAAGCTTGGGCTTTGGAATGAGAATATGAAAAACGAGCTTATCGCGGCCAATGGTTCGGTTCAGCAAATTGACGAAATCCCCGATAATTTAAAGTTGATTTACCGCACGGCTTGGGAATTGAGCCAAAAAGCTATTCTTGAAATGGCGGCAGACCGAGGTGCCTTTATCTGCCAGTCGCAATCGCTGAATGTGTTTATGGAAAACGCGAATTTTTCAAAGCTCACATCCATGCACTTCTACGGCTGGAAGCAAGGGTTAAAAACCGGTATGTACTACTTGAGAACTAAAGCGGCTCAAGATGCTATTAAATTTACGGTAGATAAGGCGGCTCTGACCAAAAAAGAAGAAAAACCTGAAGAGAAGCTGAAAAAGGAAAAAGCTTCATAACGTAATTTGAATATTTCATGAGTTGCCCCAATTAATGAGCACTCATTACGATTCATGCTGTAAAGGCGCGACTTACGCAAAGCTAAAGCGGAGGTCGCGTCTTTTTTATTTGAGGTAAAAAGAATGTACGTTCCGAATATAAAAAGCAGTCTTTCGCAAATCCCTCTCGTTACAAGGATTTACATAAAAGCAGGATTAAAACCTCGTAGTTATTTACTTTTGCAGTCTAAAATTGAACTATGTCTAAAAACACTCCCGATCTTTCCCCCGCGAATGAGGAAACAGCCCTTCAACTTGGTTTAACGAAAGAAGAGTTTCAGCAAGTAAGAGAAATATTAGGTCGTGAACCTAACTTTTGTGAAGTGAGCATATTCTCGGCTATGTGGTCAGAGCACTGCTCCTACAAAAATTCAATAAAATGGCTGAAAACGCTACCTAAAAAAGGAGCGCATTTACTTGCTGAGGCCGGCGAAGAAAATGCGGGATTGGTGGATATCGGAGACGGTCTCGCCTGCGCATTTAAGATAGAATCCCATAATCATCCCTCAGCTATAGAACCCTATCAAGGTGCAGCCACAGGAGTAGGGGGGATTAACCGCGATATTTTCACGATGGGCGCGAGACCTATTGCGCAAATGAACTCATTACGGTTTGGGGATATTAAAAAAGAAAAAACAAAATGGCTACTAAAAGGAGTAGTGAAAGGAATCGGAAATTACGGGAATTCATTTGGTGTGCCCGTGGTTGCGGGTGAGACGTTTTTTGATGATTCGTTTAATACCAATCCGCTTGTGAACGCATTTAGCGCGGGAATTGTGAAGGTTGGAGAAACACTTTCAGCCACTTCGTACGGTGCGGGAAATCCGGTTTACATTGTAGGTTCTGCCACCGGTAAAGACGGTATTCACGGGGCATCTTTCGCATCTAAAGATATTACTGATGCCTCTACCGATGATTTACCCTCGGTTCAGGTAGGTGATCCGTTTCAAGAAAAACTATTACTCGAAGCTACACTCGAATTGGCTAAAACCGACGCGGTTGTGGGAATGCAGGATATGGGAGCTGCGGGAATAACCTGCTCGACTTCAGAGATGTCGGCAACTAACGGGTTTGGTATGGATATCGATTTAGACAAAGTCCCTACAAGGCAAGAAGGAATGCACGGCTTTGAAATTTTGTTGTCAGAATCTCAAGAGCGCATGCTCGTTGTTGTGCATAAAGGAAAAGAAAAAACGGTTGAAGATATTTTTGAAAAATGGGATTTGAATGCCGTACAAATTGGTGAGGTGACTGAGGGCGGTTTGATTAACTTCACTAAAAACGGACAAAACATTGCCACCGTTCCCGCGCATTCTTTAGTACTCGGTGGCGGCGCTCCCGTGTACGACAGGGAGTACAAAGAGCCGGCCTATTTTAAAGAAAATCAAAAGTTCACTATTGAAAGTGTAGAGGAACCAAAGGATTTAAAAAAAGTAGCCCTTTCATTATGTTCAGAACCCAATATCGCGTCGAAAAGATGGATTATGAATCAATATGATTCGATGGTGGGTACAGCAAACATGGGTACGAATAAACCCGGAGATGCCGCTGTAGTTAATGTTAAAGGTACAGATAAAGCTTTAGCCATGTCTGTTGATTGTAACTCGAGATATGTTCAAGCAAACCCCGATGTAGGTACTCAAATTGCCGTTGCTGAAGCAGCTCGAAACATTGTTTGTGTAGGAGGTGAGCCCTCGGCCGTTACAAATTGTTGTAACTTTGGTAATCCTTATAATCCCGAGTCTTATTGGCAATTTGTAAACGCAATAAAAGGAATGAGTAAGGCGTGTACGGCGTTCAATACTCCGGTAACGGGAGGTAATGTATCTTTTTACAATCAAACCGTTTCCGGAGGGAAAGAAGTACCCGTATTCCCCACGCCCACGATAGGGATGATAGGTTTACTGCCACAAAATGCGCAAATGACCTTGGACTTCAAAAAGGAAAGTGACTTAATTTACTTGATAGGTGAGAGTCAAAACGATATTTCATCAAGCGAATATCTGGCAAAGTATCACCGAATCAAGGATGCCCCGGCACCGCATTTCGATTTGGGAACAGAACAAGATGTTCAAAATACAGTGAAAAATCTTATCTCTAAAAAGCTTGTGATTTCAGCTCACGATTGTGCAGACGGCGGACTTTTCGTAACATTACTGGAAAGTGCTATGCCTCGCTCACTTGGCTTTAGTGTTTCCTTTGATCCGGGTGTGCGTAAAGATGCATTCTTGTTTGGAGAGGCACAGTCTCGTATAGTAGTTTCGGTTCCTGCCGTGCATAATGAAAAGTTCCTTGAAGAAATGTCACAAAGTGACACTCCTTTTAGCATGTTAGGCTATGTTACAAATGGAGAAATCCTCTTGGATGGAGAAAACTTTGGGGATATTGATGAATTCGCAGATGTTTATGACAATGCTCTGGAAAAACTCTTGAACAACTAGGAGAACAAAAAAACTCAAAACCAAAAAAAGGCTTTCATATCAAAATATGAGAGCCTTTTTTATGTGAGTGCGTTTTTTTCTAGACTTTACAGGCCTATCCCAAAGTTTACACGAATAATCGGATTGGTGTACGGACTATAAATATTATCGTTGAGGTTATAAAGAACCATAATTCCGGAGAAAAATCTATCGCCCAACATTTGCATGTAACCTCCTCCAACAAATAATCCGGCAACGTTCATCGTATTTTCGCTCGTTGGGTCGAATCTGCCGTTGAGCACTTCATATTCCACATGCCCGAAAATCTCGTCGGTAATCAAGTAGCGGCCAAATGCGCTCGCTCCTACAATAGAGGTATTAAAATTAAATACCCTATCATTAAAGTACATGTATCTACCGCCAACTCCTGCCATAAATCTATCGGTAACCCAATACCCTATATCCGGGCTTATGTTGATGAAGGTGAAAGTGCCAAATTGAGCACCCAAACTTCCCCCTACAAAAACGCGATCTATACTGAAACCCGAGGGTTCTTTCTCGTTGCTTCCATACATGCCGTCGTCCCGGGTATATTGCGCATAAGCGAGTGAAAAACAAAATAGGCTCAGAATAAATGTGGAGGTGAGTTTCTTCATAATGTACACAAATATAAAACAAACATACGTGAGGGAGGTTTATTCGGTTCATAATGAAGAATGAATTAAGTTTGTAATTATATATCCCAAACTATGGAGTCAAAGAAAACCATTACCGTTACCGGCAGTAGCCGCGGAATTGGAAAGGCAGTAGTACTTAAATGTGCTCACGAGAATCACAAAGTTGTTGCCGTTACTCGAAATACGGGCTGCTTCAAAAACCTTCACCCCAACATTATTCCGGTGTATTGTGACGTTACAACCCCTGAGGGTCGAGAAGAGGTTGTGAGCAGGATGCGCGATTTGAATATTCAAACAGATGTCCTTTTGCATAACGCAGGATTACTCATAAAAAAAGACTTTCAAAAACTTACCGAGGCCGATCTTTTGAATATGTACCGAGTAAATACCGTTGCACCAATGCTTTTTACGCAAAGCCTAACCGATTCTAATCTCATAAAAGATAAATCTTCCATAACCTGTATTTCGAGCATTGGCGGAGTTGAGGACAGTTTAAAGTTTCCCGGGTTATCGGGTTATGGTGCGTCAAAAGCTGCTGTAAATGCTGCCGTTCAACACATGGCTGTCGAATTAAAAGGTCATTATGTAAATGCCATAGCGCCCGGGGCAGTTGCCACCGAAATGCAAAAGGAAGCTTTTCCCGGTTACTCTCCCTCCCTCAGTGCCGATGATTTTGCCGAATTCGTCGCCTATTTTATTACTACGGGTTACCGCTTTTTTAACGGTCAAATTATTAAAGTAAAGTTAAGCGACCCCGATTAATTGTTTTTCAAACATCAAGAAAAGGAAGTTTTGAGGTTGTTTTGCGACTAAATTATTCCGATTAAATTAATGAGCGAGCCTTTTGTACAGCCCTATCGCCTCCGACGAGAGGTAAACATTCACTTTATTCGGCCGGTGTCCATTATTTATTACCAAGGTTATTTGCGAGTATATATAAGGTATACCTCTAAAATCGTAAAAGGGGCAAAACCGCGCATTATTTTGGTCAGAACCGAGTATTTGAGGTGCATTAAAGCGGGGTTTAGGTTGGATTTTTGAGGTTTTGGTTGCTGAATTTAGCTATTGAGTGAGCTGTAAACTATTCAA
>PXEK01000146.1 GCA_003564735.1 Cryomorphaceae bacterium | reverse complement strand
TAGGTTTGATGTACTACTTTGTGCCTAAAGCGGCAAATCGCCCCGTATACTCGTACAGACTTTCAATCATCCACTTTTGGGCATTGATATTTATCTACATTTGGGCAGGTCCGCACCACCTTTTATATACAGCTCTTCCCGATTGGGCTCAATCTTTAGGTACGGTTTTCTCTCTCATGCTCATTTTCCCTTCATGGGGTGGTATGTTGAACGGACTCCTAACCCTGCGCGGGGCTTGGGATAAAGTACGTGAAAATCCCGTATTGAAATTCTTTGTAGTGGCTATTACAGCCTACGGTATGGCTACCTTTGAAGGCCCCATGCTCTCAACGCAATCACTTAACGCCATTGCTCACTACACCGATTGGATTCCCGCTCACGTTCACGTAGGTGCATTGGGTTGGAACGGATTTATGGCATTTGGTATGTTTTACTACCTGTTCCCAAAACTTTGGAATACCAAATTGTGGAGTACCAAACTCGCCAACACACACTTTTGGATTGGTACGTTGGGAATATTATTCTGGGCACTTCCCATGTATTGGGCCGGATGGACTCAAGCAAGTATGTGGAAGCAATTCACCGAAGAAGGTGTTTTGACTTACCCCAACTTCTTGGAAACCGTTACACAATTAGAGCCCATGTATATGTTGCGCGCGTTGGGCGGCGCCATGTATGTAACCGGCATAATTTCAGCCGTATTCAACCTTTACATGACAGCCAAACAAGGTAGCTTCCTCAAAAGTGAAGCCGCCTCAGCTCCGGCTCTTGCCAAAATTTACAAGAAGCCTAAAGGCGAGTACTGGCACAGATGGATTGAGAGACGTCCCGTACAGTTCTTTGTTCTGTCTTTAGTAGCCGTTGCCATCGGAGGTATTGTAGAAATTGTTCCCACCTTTAAAGTGGAAAGCAACATTCCTAAAATAGCTAGTGTACAGCCTTACACGCCACTTGAACTGGAAGGTAGAGATATCTACATTAGAGAGGGGTGTAACAACTGCCACTCTCAAATGATTCGACCTTTTAGAAATGAAGTATCGCGTTACGGTGATTACTCAAAAGCCGGAGAATTTGTTTATGACTTCCCACACCTTTGGGGCTCTAAACGAACCGGTCCTGATGTTCACCGCGTTGGAGGCAAGTACCCCGACTCATGGCACTGGGAGCACATGTATGACCCGCACAGCACATCGCCGGGTTCGATCATGCCGCACTACCCTTGGTTGTATGATGACGATTTAGACATCAGCTACCTGCCCAAGAAAATACGCGTAATGCAAACCTTGGGAGTACCCTATGAGGAGGGCTATGATGAAATTGCCGAGCAAGATTTACAAAAACAAGCTACCAAAATAGCTCAAGGCTTGAGAGATCAAGGCTATGATGCCGATGAAAGTAAAGAAATCATCGCCCTCATTGCTTACCTGCAACGCTTGGGTACAGATATTAAAGTAGCAGAAAACTAAAAAACAACAGCTATGCTTAAGTTCATAAAAGGGCACATGTCGAGTATTACGGATATAGAAATGTTTCCGCTCATCTCTTTCTTGATTTTTTTCAGCGTGTTTATCGCCATGTTAATTTATGTGGCGCTCATGAAAAAAAATACCGAAAAAGAATATGCGGCACTGCCCATTGAAAATGACGAAAACCCAAAAATTCAACAATAATTAACCCGACCGTCACGGCGGTTGAAACACAACGATTATGAAAAGTTTAAAATCTTCATTCAACCCATTGATGCTGTTAGCAGGGGCGGTTTTACTCCCCTTCACGTTGGCGGCACAGAACCAAACAGGCATTTCGTTTCAAGATACGAAAGTGTACCTTTTGGGCGGGCTCCTTCTATTCCAAATAGTTATACTCTTGGTAGTCGTGAGCACCATTAAAAGTATCACCGCTAAAAACGGACTCTGGTCTGTAATAAAAAAGGGTAAAACCGCCGGTGTATTAGTACTCCTGCTGTCGTTAGGCGGCACTACATACGCTGCCGGCGATCTCAACTTTCCCACCATTAACTTTGGAAATTTAGAGACGCTTTTGCTCGTACTCAACGGTGTGGTACTGCTTATCATTTTCATTCTGCTCGGGAGTGTAAAATCATTGGTGAATTCCATAAAAATAGCTGCGGGGCATGATGACATTCCTGAGCCTGAAGCCGAAAAAGCAAACTCCTTTATGCAGTTGCTTACCGATTCCGTTCCCGTTGAACGTGAAGAAGAAGTAATGACCGACCACGATTATGACGGTATTGTAGAGCTCGACAACAATTTGCCGCCTTGGTGGCTTGCGGGCTTTTACATCACTATCGTAGCCTCGGTAATTTACATCTTCTATTACCATGTATATCACGACGGAAACAAACAACTGCGCGAACTCACTGAAGCCATCGAAGCTGAAGAAGAGCGCATGGAAGCACGGCGCGCTGCCGGATTTGGCTTTGATGAGTCAGACCTTGACGTGCTTACTGCCACTGCCGAACTCAACAAAGGAAAAGAGATTTACGACGCCAACTGTGTGGCGTGTCACGCGGCTGACGGCGGCGGCGGAGTGGGTCCCAACCTCACCGATGAGTACTGGATTCACGGCGGAGCTATTGAAGATATTTACAAAGTAATAAAAGAAGGGGTGACCGAAAAGGGAATGATCGCTTGGGAAAACCAACTATCACCAACGCAAATGCATCAGGTAGCCAGCTACGTGTACACATTGCGCGAAAACCCCGTGGATGGTAAAGAACCCCAAGGTGAAAAATATACTCCTGAAGGTGACGGCCAACCCGAGGAATCGCACGAGGCAACAGCCTCACTTTAGGCTTTTACTTTTGGTCAGAAACCCGAACGTTGGGGGTTCTGACCAAAATAAAATACCACATCAACTAACAGCCTAATCAAAAGAATACGAAGACATGGGACTTGAAGAGGAAGTAAACAGAGATGCATTTAGGGACAAGATATCTACTGTTGATGAGGAGGGAAAGAGAAACTGGGTTTACCCCAAAAAACCAAAGGGGCGATTCTACAATTGGAGAAAATACCTCAGCTATGTACTCCTGGTTTTCTTTTTTGGAGCCCCGTTCATAAAAATCAACGGCGAGCCGTTACTCATGCTCAACGTTATCGAACGTAAATTCGTGTTTTTCGGTCAAATATTCTGGCCTCAAGATTTCTATATTTTTGTGATTGGAATGATAACCTTCATTGTGTTTATCATTTTATTTACCGTGATTTACGGTCGATTGTTTTGCGGATGGGTGTGCCCGCAAACTATTTTT
>PXEK01000058.1 GCA_003564735.1 Cryomorphaceae bacterium | reverse complement strand
CTTGAACAACGACTTTTTTACCTTCAAGTGAGTCGCTGCCGTAAGCCTCCTTACAAGAAGCTTTCATCCCCAAATAAACGCCGTATGCCGTAACGGGGGAGGGGTCGCCACCGCCGCCGAGGGACTCGGGTATTCCCACTACATGCTTGGTCTCCATATTAATGTACTCCATATCTTTGGCTGTCATACCCACATCTTCGGCGGTGATGTATTTGCCGGCCAGTGAATCTACAAACTTGCCGAATCTTCTCATGAGCGCCTCGTTTTTGATGGTACGTGAATCGCCTATGATCACCGCTTTACCACCCCCTAAATTCAATCCTGAAACAGATGCTTTATACGTCATACCGCGTGAAAGACGCAAAACATCCTGAATTGCCGCTACTTCATTGTCATAAACCCACATGCGTGTGCCGCCCAAGGCCGGTCCTAAATACGTGTTGTGAATTCCGATAATGGCTTTAAGCCCTGTGGCTTGATCCTGACAAAACACAACTTGTTCGTGTTCGGTTTTCAACATTTCAGCAAGCACGGGGTTGAATTGCGGAGTTTTGTTTGATATGGTTTCTACTTCCATCGTGTTTTATGGTTTAAACGAGATTTACAAGGCGATTTTATACCTTTGCGCTCTTTTTTACAGCGCGGCAAAAGTACTATTTTTATCCAATTCTCAGCGGTGGAGAAGCAAGCTAAAATAGAGGGTGAATTGTCGTAGGCAAACGACCGCAACCGACTTGCTTTAGTAACTTGAAAAGTAACATGTAAGCCGGTGAAAAGAAGATCAAAAGGGCAAAAACGGGCAAATGAAGGCATTAAAATATTTAAATAAATATCTTTGGAAATACCGATTGCGACTGGGATTGGGTGTCGTATTTATAATTATTTCCAATGTTTTTGCTATCATTCCCGCACAAATCATTCGCGTTGCTTTTGATGTAGTAAAGGAATCGTTACAGCAGTATCAAATGCTGGAAGGCAGCACGTTTCAAGACGAATATTACACTGTTTTGGGCAAAGTACTTTTAATATTTGGAGGAGGTGTATTGTTGATGGCATTATTGAAAGGCGTTTTTCTGTTTTTGACCCGGCAAACCATCATTATTATGTCCAGGTTGGTAGAGTACGATTTGAAGAATGAAATTTTCAGTCACTACCAAAACCTGTCTCTTTCGTTTTACAAACGTAACAACACCGGCGATTTAATGAATCGCATTAGTGAAGATGTAAGTAAAGTGAGAATGTATTTAGGTCCGGCGATTATGTATAGTTTGAATGTCACATTCTTATTCATCATGGTGATTACGACAATGATTACCGTAAATCCAAAACTAACGCTATACGTTTTGGCGCCGCTCCCCGTTTTGAGTGTGAGTATTTATTATGTGAGTGCCATTATCAATACCCGTAGCGAAAGGGTACAGCGTCAGCTTTCTAACTTATCGACATTTGTTCAGGAAGCCTTCTCGGGTATTCGAGTGCTCAAGTCTTACGGCAGAGTTTCAGATTACACGCAAAATTTCAAAAAGGAAACCGATTTCTATAAGAACAAGAATCTGGAATTGGTGAGGGTAAATGCCCTTTTTCAGCCGTTGATGATTTTGCTCATTGGATTGAGCACCATCATTACAATATATATAGGTGGAGAATTGGCGATGGCTGGAGAAATTACCACGGGTAATATTGCGGAATTTGTTATTTATGTCAACATGCTCACTTGGCCCGTGGCGGCTTTGGGTTGGGTTACCGCAATAACCCAAAGGGCGGCCGCTTCACAACACCGCATCAATGAGTTTTTGCAAATAACGCCCGATATACGTAACGGCGTAATAGGTTCTGACCAAAAAGAAATAAAAGGTGATATACGCTTTGAGGATGTGAGGTTTGTGTACCCCGATAGCGGTATTAGGGCATTAAAGGGGGTGAGTTTTGAAATTAAAGCGGGTGAATCGGTGGCGCTTATAGGTAAAACGGGCTCAGGAAAATCAACTGTTGCCGATTTGGTGGGGAGGCTGTTTGATGCTTCGGAAGGTAGGGTACTTGTGGACGGTAAGGATGTACGTAAGCACAATTTGTATTCTTTGCGAAGGGCGATTGGCTATGTGCCGCAGGACGTGTTTTTGTTTTCAGACTCTATTGCTGAAAATATCGCGTTTGGCCTGAATGAGGTGGCTTTTGATGATGCAAGAGTACTCCAAGCTGCAAAAGATGCCAACGTTTATCATAATATTGCGGAATTCCCCGAAAAGTTTGATACCGAGTTGGGGGAGAGAGGGATTACCTTGTCGGGCGGACAAAAACAGCGGATATCCATTGCACGAGCTATTATCAAGGAGCCTCGAATATTGATTTTTGATGATTCACTGTCGGCCGTGGATACTCAAACAGAGGATCTTATATTGAAAAAATTGAAAAGCGTGATGAAAAACAAAACCACATTAATCATTTCACATCGCGTATCAACAGTTAAAAAGTGCGACCGCATTTTGGTGATGGATGAAGGTCAAATTGTTGAGCAAGGCTCTCATGAAGAACTTTTAAGGAAGCACGGTGTGTATTCGCAGCTCTACAATCAACAATTGGTTTCCGCGTAATCTAAAATAGTTTTCTATTTTTGTTTCATAACTTTAAAACTTAAATTGATATGAAAGTGCTAAAAACAGCGGCAATGACTGCATTAATTTTAAGCGTATCCTTCACGCAAACAAGTTGCATAGGTTCTTTTTCTTTGTTTAATAAACTGCTCGATTGGAATGAAACCATAGGAGGGAAGTATGCCAATGCGGGCGTTTTCTTTATATTGTGGATTATCCCTGTTTATGAAATAGTTATATTGATTGATGTACTCATATTGAATACCATTGAGTTTTGGAGCGGCTCAAACCCAACGGCTATGGCACCCGGCGAAAAAGAAGTGGAGTACGTAAAAGGAAAAGACGGTAATTTGTATAAAATCACCGCTACACAAAACCGGTTTGATATTGAGCAGCTTAATGATGAATCAAAAGTTCAATCTTTGGTGTTTACACCCGATACTAAAACGTGGAGCTATGAAGATGCCGACAAAAAGATTGATTTGTTGAGTATTAATGACGATGAAACCCTTACCGTTTACTCTCCCGAAGGAGATGAATTGGTTTACACTGCCAATGAAATGGCGAATATGGATAAGGCCGGTTTTCAAAGCAGCTTTTTGGTAAAGTCTGCCTTAGCGGTAAAAGAATAATTAATCCAACATTACGTCTTATTGGAGGTTAGTATTCAACGTGAAAATGATTTAATTG
>PXEK01000252.1 GCA_003564735.1 Cryomorphaceae bacterium | reverse complement strand
GATCGCCTCTGACCCAAGCCATTCCTGAGGACAGCCGACGCCATGGAGGCCGCAGATCCATGGCACGGCCACACCAACCCGTGTGTGTCTGACGTTCCATCCCGGATCGTAGCCGCACCAGCGCGACGCAGGTCGCAGGAGAGAGAGCATCATGAACGCGATTTACCGTAAAGCTCCCAGTAGCGCACTGGCCGCGGCGATCGCCCTGACCACCGCTCTGCCGGGATCCATTCAGGCAGCCGAAACCCGTACCGCGATCGAGGAGGTGGTGGTCACCGCCACCCGGGTCGCAGGACGTATCGAGGACACTCCCGCAGCGATCTCAGCCGTACAGGGCGATGCAATCGGCACGGGAGGCGTTTCCGATATTCGCGACCTGCAGTATGAGATTCCGAATCTGTCCGTGGGCCAGCAGTTCGGCGTAAACCGCACTTTCATCCGCGGCATCGGCTTGACCAGCGTCGAGTTGTGTGCAGATGGTGCAGTGGCTTTCCATCAGGATGGGGCCATCATCGCGCGCCCGGCTGCGCAGCTCGGTACCTTTCATGACATCGAGCGTGTCGAGGTGCTGCGGGGACCCCAGGGGACGCTGTACGGCCGAGGAGCCACCGCGGGCGCAATCGACGTGATCACACGCAAGCCAAGCCTGGAAACCCAGGGCAATCTTGCCGTGAGCGCTGGTGAGCACGGGCTCTTCGCAGCCGAAGGTGGGGTCGGCGGCCCCGTTGCAGGCAGCGAGCAAGTGCTCTATCGCGTTGCTGGCAAGTTTGAGCGGCGCGACGGGTATGGCGACAACCTCGCCACGGGAACCGACATCAACGATCGCGATTACAGGGCTCTCCGCGGTACCTTGCAATGGCTGCCGAGCGAGGCTCTGACAGCGACCCTGACCTACGACTGGTTCAAGGAGGATGATCGCAACTACGCCTTCAGCTTCTTTGGGCCGACCACAGTCGACCCGCTGGGTGGCCAGCTCCTGGGTGGACAGACCATCTTCGACGTGGATCCCAACCCAGACCCGTTCGATATCAACGCCGACGTTGACCCCGAGAACGATCGCCGCGGTCACTCGTTCGTGGGCGCACTGAACTGGAGCGAAGGGGCGTGGAACGTCGATTCGATCACCGCCTACCGGGATTTCAAACGCCGTAACGTTGCGGACCTCGACTCCACTGACTTCGATGCTTTCGGTCGTATCACCTACCGCGAGGAGAGCGAGTCCTTCAGCCAGGAGGTGCTGGTGACCTGGCAGGATGAAAGCACCACGATTCTCGGCGGCGCAATGTACTTTCAGGAGGATTTGTTCGGTTCCACCCTGGTGCCGCTCAACAACATCGAACTGATCATTCCGGGCGCGCCCGCTGACGGCGTCTTCGATCAGCGCGGCGACATCGACATCGAGGCCTGGGGCGTTTTCCTTCAAGGTACTCAGCAACTCACGGATCGACTGTCGGCGACGGCTGGTGTGCGCTACAGCAAAGAGAAGCGCGATCACACGGGAAGCTTCACGTTCACGGCCCTCGGCATCATCGAAGTGCCGACGGACAATTCCGATAGCTGGAGCAGTTGGACCCCCAAGTTCACGCTCGATTACCGCCTGGGCGAGAGTACGCTTGTCTACGGCAACATCGAACGCGGCTTCAAGTCCGGTGTCATAAACATCGGTGCCATCAACCCACCAGTTGATCCGGAAACCGTGTGGAGCTACGAGATCGGTGTGAAAACAGCGCTTCTCGATGAGCGTGTATCGCTTGCCGCCGCTGCCTTCTGGTACGACTACCAGGATCTTCAGGTGGGTCGTATCGACGAGACCAGCACGCCGATCACAGAGAATGCGGCTGAAGCGCGTAACCGCGGCCTGGAACTCGAAATGACCGCATTTCTCAGCGACCGCGTGACCTTCGACCTGCAGGCCTCCTACCTGGATGCGGAGTTCAAGGAGTTCAACACCTTTGAGCCGAACCGTGCCGCTGAAGGGTTCAAGGACCTTTCGGGTAACCGCCTTCCTAATGCACCGAAGTACTCGATCAGCGCAGGACTCGACTACAGCCAGCCTCTGGACATGGGTGGAACCCTAGACATCGGCGTCCGGGTGTCATGGATCGACGAAGTCTTCTTCACTGAATTCAATAACGAGGACGCATTTCAGAGCGATCACACGATGGTGCATGCTCGCGCCCGCTACACGGCACCAACCGAACGCTGGTATGCGGAATACTGGGTCCGAAACCTGACGGACACCACCGTGAAGGCGAACAACATCGTCGCTGCGCAGCTGTTCTCCTTTCCTCGGGTGGGCTCGCTGCACCCACCGCGCAGCATGGGCGTGACCTTCAGCCTGAAGTTCTGAGTTCCCTTGTCCTTCTGACGGGTGCGACGCGCTGTCGCACCCGTCTCACTCCAGAAACAGGAATGCTCATGACCTCGGATCCGGAATGCCCGGGCGGTATCGCTCTGGACGGAATTCGTTCGGCGCTGCTGGAAGCGGACACAGTCACGCTTCTGCTTGTACTCGTCCAGTTCACTGGCGACCGGGCATGGCTCGAGCGCGCCCGGCCCTACATCGACGGCCCGCTCGACTATCAGCACCGACTGCCGGAGGCACTGGCTGCAGAGATCAGGGAGACAGCGCTGGGCGTACTCAGCGCGCATCTCGAATCCGGCGACCCACCCCCTGAATTGCCGGATGGCGAACTGCTGCAGGACATGATGGCAGTCGCAGCTGGCGAACCCATCTCGGGGGATTATCGAGACCTGATGCTCGAGGAGTTGAAGCCCTTCGCGCCGAGTGAGGATCCCCGCGGCATGGCGTGGAACACGTCTCCGGCTCCTGAGCGCCTGGCTGATTTCGAAGTCGTGGTCGTTGGGGCCGGCATGTCGGGGCTGTGTGCGGGCGTTCGACTCAAGCAGGCCGGGGTGCGCTTCACAATCCTCGAAAAGAATTCGACGGTTGGTGGAACCTGGTATGAGAATCGCTATCCGGGCTGTGGCGTGGATACGCCGAATCATTTCTATTCGTATTCGTTCGAACCGAACCACGACTGGTCGCACTTCTTTGCGAAACGGGACGAACTGTGGCGGTACTTCGAGGATGTAGCCGACCGTCATGACCTCCGCCGCCACACCGAGTTCGGTGTCGAAGTCATAGATGCCCGCTGGGACGATTCCGCACGCCTTTGGCACGTTCGCTCCCGCGATGCACAGGGGCGAGAGACCAAGCGCAGCTGCAATGCGCTGCTCACCGCCGTTGGTGTGCTCAACCGACCAAAGCCACCGGCGATACCGGGCCTCGACGACTTCGCAGG
>PXEK01000143.1 GCA_003564735.1 Cryomorphaceae bacterium | reverse complement strand
CGTATGTGATTTTTGGGCTTACTTGGTTTTCAGGAAAGTTTTTCAAGTTACCCTATCGCATTTGTGCACCCTCCTCTATGATTGGCGCCAGTAACTTTTTTGAATTGGCCGTGGCTGTGAGTATAGCCCTGTTCGGACTCAACTCCGGCGCCTCTTTAGCAACGGTTGTGGGAGTATTGATTGAGGTGCCTATTATGCTTTCGTTGGTTAAATACGCCAACAGGAATAAGTTCTAATCGGGTTATTGTTGCAGGAAACCTTATATTTAACCGGCTAATTATTACTTGCCTATTTTTAAACGGGCGCAATTAAGCATTCAGTTACCGCGAGCTTTAATTACCCCACAAACTCAATGTGTTCTTCTTTAAACAGCGGGCGATTCATGTAGCGCATCATCAGTTGAACCGTAGTAACCACATCTTTTTGGCAATACTCCATAATACGTTCAAGGTTTTCCTCTTCCCAATACACTCTGCCTACTTCGCTGCCGTCAATATCATCTTTGGGTGTGGGAATATCAAAAATATGAGCTAAAACTTCCAGTGAGGTATAATTTTTTCGGTCTCCAAACTTCCAAAGCTCCATCGTGTCAAGGTGATTTACTTCCCAAGGCTTTTTACCGGGAGTATTAAGCGGCCCGGGAAGTTCTACGCCATTGACCAGCATACGGCGCGAAATATAGGGGAAGTCGAACTCTTTTCCGTTATGACCGCATAAAAATTGGTCGGGGGCACTAAAATGACTCGCGATGAGCGAACCGAATTGAGTGAGAAGCTGTTTTTCGTCCTCTCCATAAAAAGACTTTATGCGCAATACGGGCACGCTACCGGCAGCTATAAAACCCACCGATATACAAACAATTTTACCGAACTCGGCATATATTCCGGCGCGGTCGTACATTTCGCTTGACGGTATCGGCTCTACATTGCGGGAGTTTAATTGATCAGTCTTTTTATCCCAAAGTTGTTTTTCAGCATCACTCAATTGATCGTAATCTTTTTTTTGGGGTACCGTTTCAATATCGAGAAACAGTATTTTGGTAATATCGAGGTTGTTTAGCATAGTGTTGAATTAGTTTTGGGTTACTTGTAAAGCGCCGTCAATCCAGTATTCCACATCTTTGGGTAAATCGAATGAGGTGGGCATTTTCTCGCCTTTTTCATATTTGAGGGCATATTCTTTTTTATCCATATCGGCATATTGGCGGTTTCGACCCAGCCGTACTATAATCATATTTTTTTCAGGAATGACAAACACGTACTGCCCTTTGAGTCCGCGCATGTAAAACACATCAAACATGCCTTTGTAGTCGGGTTCAACCCACCAATGATACCCGTAGCGGTAATTGGGTATACCAAAAGTTTCATTGAGGTTTTTTGCCGGTGTTACAGAAGCCGCTACGTAGGCCGAATCAACAATAGTACGACCTTGATATTTTCCGTGATGCAGATATAAATAGCCAAAGCGTGCAAAGTCACGAGCATTGGAGTTAAGGCAACAAAAGGCTTTTGTATTCCCGCGGTCATCGGTACTCCACAGAGCTTTGTGTTCTGCTCCTAAGGGTTCCCACAGTTTTTCACGGGCGTATTCATGAAGAGGTTTACCGGTAGCGTTTTCTACAAGGAAACCCAGCAATTGGGAAGTTCCGCTTTGGTAACTGAATACTTTACCGGGCTCTTCAACGGGTTTGTATTTTTTGGTCAGAGCCTTTAAATCCTCTCCATAATTAGCCTTAGCGGGGAACGCAAAAGGGTTGAGGTAACTTTCATCAAAGTTAATTCCGGGACTCATGGTGAGTAAATCTTCCACTGTGATAACGCTGAAGGAGGTTTCTTTTAGATGTGGTAAAAAGTCAGAAGCAGGCTGTTGTAAACTTTCAATGTGCCCTTCATCCATCGCAATACCTACCAGTGTACCCACGATAGATTTTGCCATGGAAAAGGAGTTGGACATACTGTTAGAGGAAAACCCCTCACGATAAAACTCATGCCTTACCGAGTCGTCTTTAATTACCAAGTACGCTATGGTTTGAAGCTCTTCGTGTTTTTGAAGAATGTCATCGGGGAGTTGTGCGGTGTTGTAATCGACTCCTGTAGGCCAAGGATAGGTGGTTTTACCCGGTTGTAGAGTATCATTTGCAAAAGCATCAAATTCATCAATGGACGGCCCCATTTTTCCTTTGAAAACTGTTAAACGTAAAACTTTATAGAGGTAATCGTAGCTCGAAAACACTATGATAAAGTGCATTCCCAAAAGGGTGAAAAGGGCAATAAGTAAATATTTAATCAAACGCATAGTTGTAAAAGAGTAGAGTCTGAACCCGGTTTATTCGGCTAAAGTAGCAAAAAATAACCTTTTAAAGAGTAATGCTTTTAATTTTGCCGTGAAAATTCGAAAATTATGATGGCAGACTCGCGCAGATTTGCGCAAAGTATATATCGAAAAACAACTTCACCTTTAAGATGGATATTTAATACATCGGCGTTTACGGGCAATCTTATTTTGGCGGGTCTTTTGACTTGGGGATTTTTTGAACCGGAAATGGAAACCTCGGTAGTGTTGGTTTTTTTCTTGCTGGTTCTTTCTATCGGGTTGTGGGTTACCGAGGCTGTCCCTCCTTTTGCAGTGGGTATTTTTATAATTGTTTTTTTGGTGGTTTCCCTGGGGAGCGAGCTCTTTTTGGCCGCACCTATGGAAGTTGATAGGTATATTAATACCTGGACCAGTAGCGTTATTTGGTTGTTGTTGGGAGGGTTTTTCTTAGCCAAAGGAATGGCTCAAGTTCAACTCGATCGCGTGCTTTTTGATTTTACGGTGGCACGTTTTGGGTCATCGCCGGGCGGATTGCTTTTTGGGTTAATGCTGACTACCGGCGTGGGAAGTATGTTGATGTCCAACACGGCCACAACGGCCATGATGATGACATCTATACTGCCCTTAATCAGAAAGCTAGGTAAAAAACATCCATATGCGAAGGCCTTGCTTGTCGGGATTCCCGCGGCGGCTTCGGTCGGAGGTATAGGAACTATCATTGGAAGCACACCCAACGCCATTGCGGTGGGAGCGCTGAGTACCGGGATTGGAGTAAATATTAGTTTTCTACAGTGGGCTACTTTTGGCGTTCCCATAGCGCTGGGTACACTTTGGTTTTTGTGGCACTATTTGATTCGCGTGCACAAGCTTAAAAATATGCATGTTGAGTTGGTTTTCGAAGATTCACGAAGCGATGATCCCGTAAATCCTTATCAGCGCACTATTACCATTGTTACTATCGTACTTACTTTGGGTTTGTGGTTGAGTGAACCGCTGCACGGAATTCCGGTT
>PXEK01000345.1 GCA_003564735.1 Cryomorphaceae bacterium | reverse complement strand
ATGAAAATAATGAGCTTGCCAAAGCGTTCGAGTTGGTTTTTGTCGGCAATGTGCATGAAGATATTTTAACGAAACTAAGAGGTGTTTTGCCGCGGGAAAGAGTGGTTAAGCAACCCTTTATGGCACATAGTGAAGCAGTAAAAGAAATGTCTGCAGCGAGTGTTTTACTTTTTATCATTCCCGATTCCAAAGGCAATGAGCTTATTTTAACGGGGAAGCTGTTCGAGTATTTGGCAGCGGGAAGTGATATTTTGGCTGTGGGTCCTACGCAGGGAAATGCAGCTGAGGTTTTAGATAATACAAGAAGAGGTAAAATGTTAAGTTATGAAGACGAGGATGGTATTAGGAATGAGCTTGCGGGTATGTTTGAGCGGCATGTAAACCATACAAATGACAAAACCTATGAGCCCGATGAAGCGACACTTTTTTATAGTCGTAAAAGTCAAACCCGAAGGTTGAGTGAAGTTTTTAAGGACATTACAGCATAGTATTCGGCTGTTTGCATATCATGAAATAAAAAGGGTTAATTGAAAGATAAGATTCAACATTTATTTTCCGGAGAGTACTCAAAATCTATTTTAAAGGTTTTTACGGGTTCAACGGTTGCATTTGCTATAAGTTTTTTGATAATTCCGGTAATCTCGAGAATTTATAATCCCGATGAGTATGGCAATTTTCAGGTAATGTTATCACTTTTAACTGCACTCTCCGTAGTAGGTTCTCTAAAGTATGAAACAGCTATTGTTTTAACTGCCAATCAAAAGGAACGTAATGATTTGTTCACGCTGTGCCTAATTTTACTTTGTGGAACGACGATAATTTTAGGTGTTATATTTTTTACAATGGGTCATTTTATTCTGGAGCTGTTGGATGCTGAGGTTCTGAAGCCTTATATTCTGTATATGATTCTGCTTTTTTTCTTTATAGGACTGTTTCAAATTACCAGATATAACTTCATCGCCGAAAAAAAGTATGGACAACTCTCAATCAATAATGTGATTAATTCGATTATTATGAATGGAGGGAAGGTAGGTTTTGGATATCTAAAACCTGTTTTCAGTTCATTGTTCTGGGGGCATTTTGCGGGAATGGCAGTCGCCTCAGTTTATTCATTTTTTATTGTGCAATTTAGTGTGAAAACTACTTTTTCAGCTTTGAAAAATGTAGCTGTGAAGTACAGGCGATTTTTCATTTTTGAAATGCCGGGTGTGTTTTTATTATCCTTAACCGTTAAGTTACCTATATTTTTGATTGCGAAGTATCATGGTAGCGACGCCGCAGGTCTTTATGCTATGGCTGCTTTAATAATTGATGCACCATTGGACTTAATAGCTAAGTCTGTAAAGGAGGTTTTTTATAAGTCCGCGGCAGAAAAAGCCTTAAGTAACAAGGCGGATTTAAAAACGTTTTTTACTCAAAACATTAAGGTTTTGGGTTCAATAGGTCTTTTGGCAACATTGTTTATAATTTTTGGAGGTGAGATGTTGATAGATCTTGTTTTGGGTAAGAATTGGGAACAGGTAGGTTGGATGATTAAAATTCTTATTTTAGCAAAAATTTTTCATTTTGTCTCAAATGTTACGGCTAGTGCTTTGAGAATTATTGATAGTCAAAATTTATATTTACTCATGATGAGTTTTTTCTTTTTATCCCGTTTGGTTTTTCTCTTTTTGTTTAGGGATCAAGTCACGTCAATGATATGGGCGTTAGCAGGATCAACTATTCTGTTTTATGTGTTTTACAATGCCGTGGTATTTAACAGACTTCATTTATTTAAGAGCTATGATTGAAAAAATAAAGCATTATGCACCCACTTTTTTGTACAAGTTTTATCTTAAGCGCAGGGAGCGATTTTTAGCAGAAGAGTTGTGTAATTTAAAAATTGCAAGTCAAGGTTTAGATGCTGATGGGGATCCATTTATAGAACTTGAAGGCGGACCGGTATTCTTTGGTTTTCTACCAAATAAGCCCAATAGATTATTACATCAGGCAATCAAAAATGAAATCCCGTATATCGATGAGCGCTGTTTTAAAGTGGCTTATGAAATTGTCGATAGGTATCTTTTGCCGAGATCTACACCGGGGGAGAGTTTTTTTAAAGAATCACGTTTCAAACCGATACGAGATCCTTTAAACGATTTTGATTTCCCTATGGTTGAAAAAGCCCAAATTGCAGATCGGTTTAAAATAAGAAATGGAGATGTCATTTTAGATATTGGAGCATTTACCGGCTTTGGGACTTTAAAATTAGCTGAACGAGCGGGAAAAACCGGCAAAGTTTTCGCTTTCGAATCTTTTCCTGAGTCATTGGCACTTTTGCGAAAAAACATAGATAAAAACGGAATTAAAAATGTAACTATTGTGCCTAAAGCTGTTTCAAATTTTTCAGGAAAGGGTATTTTTTACACCGGTGGTCATACCGCCAATTCCTTAAAGAAAAAGACACTGAGTAAAGAGGTTGAAGATTCTAATTTCAACAATTTAGAAGTCGATGTAGTTAAGATTGATGTTGAATTACCGAATGTAAATTCGGTTGATTATATTAATATTACGGTAAATGGTGCAGAGCCGGAGGTGATTGAAGGGATGCAAGGTGTTTTGGAAAAATCTAAAAACCTGAGGTTAACAACGCCGGGATGGTATTACAGGGAGGGGGTTAAGCTCTATAAAATTATTGTACCGCAACTTGAGTCAGCAGGTTTAAATGTAATTTCGGGTAAATTGGGGCGAGTACTTGCATGGCATTAAGTTTAAGAGTTGGGATAAAAGGTAACTAGAGCGATGGATATTAAAAGAATAAAGATTAATCCGAGGTTGGTTTTGGTCATCCACAAATATAAAGGGAAGTTTTTGGGTTTGCTAATGGATGTGGTGCGTGAAAAATCAAACGTTTTAGGCGAAAAAATTACTGAACTTGTTCGTCAACCCCAAGTAGTCTTTAGGGCCATCCACAAAAAATTACCCGATACACTGAAGCAAAAGATTAAAGAATGGGAATGGCTGCAAAGTAAAGCATATGAATTGGGTTGGGTTACTCGTGGCGCAAGGTGTTATATTAAAGCCGGCTTGGACAAGGTTCAGTTTGCAAAAGAACTCGAGAAAAGAGGAGTGGAGTATGTACTGCTGAGGTGGTGGGAGAATTTCCCTGAGTTTCCTGACGATGAGGATATGGATATTTTGATGTTTCCGAGCGGATTTGAGAAAATTCAAGACTTGATTTCTTATCGCAAGAATAAAAATAAGTGCGATATTTATTTACATAACGGAGAGCGACCCGGTCATTGGAATCATCTTCCTTACTATCCCGATTACCTTTTTAGACAAACCATCAAAACAGCAAAACTCTATAAAGGAATGGTAAGGGTTCCCGATGCCTTTCACCATTTCTCAACTATGAGTTATCATGCCCTTTATCATAAAGGTCAAAAGTCAGGAGTTAAAGGTTTTGAAAACACGCCGGAATCCCTCGAACATGATTACGATAACATCTTGAAGGTGTTGGTCGAAAAAATTGAAGAACCTCTCGAAAGTATAGATGTCAACTCCATACATCAATTTTTGACTGAAAATAGGTTTGCTCCGGCTTCTGATACCCTTTCCAAACTGGCAGATATTAATCCCGAACTTGAATTCTTACTACCTGACTCCGATACCTGCAAGTCTGATGATTCTAGCGGAGAATATGCCGTTTACCTTGTCAGAGAAAAGGCTATGGAGCATAAACTTTTAGATACTTTTTTGGAGGTATTCCAAAGTAAAAAATTCGATATCCTAGATGTGACACACCTAAACGCGGATCAAAAACTTGTAGCCGCAAATGAATTACGAGGCGGAAAATGGGATTCTGCAGGGTATGAGCTCAAAGCCGGAGGTCCCGTAGTAGCTGTTACGGTTTTGGATTATCATCCCGTTGAACCGGGTTTAAGTTTGAAGAAGAAGTATCGATGGTTGACCAATGCCAATGTACTTAAGGCTAAGAGAGAATGTCGTAAAATGTTGTGGCGCAAACACTGGTTTAAGTATTATAACCCTATTCACTGCGCAGATTCTGAGTCTGAAGCCTTGGAGTATTTAGAGACGCTTTTTGAAAAACAAGAAGTTGACCGATTGATAGAAAGAGTTGAGGAGAAGAAAAAGAATTACTATACCCGCTACCCTGTTATTCAGCTACTATCTAAAGGTCGTCGGTCAAAGGTAGAGTTGATAAAGTATAATCATCAAAAAGCGGTGAAAAAGACTTTTCGTATCGGTGCCGAAAAGTTTTTTGAGCGAGAAGTGCAAACGTTACGGTTATTTCAAAATGAATTTTTCTGTCCCGAAATATTGGAAGTGGGAGAGTGTTATTATGTAGTGAAGTACTATCCCTCTGTTATTGACTATAACAGCGCAAGTGACATAAAAAGGAAACTGGGAAAATATCGAAATCAAATCATCTCGATAATGAAAAAGATGTACGATAATAACTTGGCGTATATTAATTTCACTCCCGAGAATGTATTATTGACTGAAGCCGGTGAGTTAAAGGCGATTGACTTTGAGTTCGTTCAGCGTTACTCAGGTGAAAAACCCAAAACTTTTGAACATGCTTATGAAGTTAAGGGAGTCCCCGAGGATTTTGACGGTGACTTACCCAGCGGGTATGACTATGGAAATAGCTCCTTCAGTATCGTTTGGCAATATTATTTGGGTAAATTTTGACATTTAACGCTTTATTAAATTTTGATTTTGATATGGAGAGAAAGCAACTTTTAGCATAAAATTACGTCTTACTCTTGCAACCACATTAGATTTTTACTGAAATGTTGAATAGGAGGTTTTGTTTTTTTTTTGTTGATCCTTTTTGCAAGCTCGCAATTAGCCGCCCAAACTATCCCTCCCAATATACCTCAAGCCGGCCTTGTAGCTTGGTACCCCTTTAACGGCAATGCGAATGATGAGAGTTTAAATAATGCACATGGTGTTGTTTCGGGTGCACAACTTACAGAGGATAGGTTTGGTAACCCCAATAGTGCATACTATTTTGACGGTCAAAATTCTTATATTGAGGTTAATTGGCCCAATGCTTTTCACTTCACACAAAATCAGTCGTTTACTTTAAATGTTTGGATTCAGCCCGATAGTTTGGATCCCAATTTATCATTTGGCCAATCGCAAAGAGTGTTCTGGAAATATTCATGTCCATACGGAGGAACTCTTGATATCGCAGGTATCCAGTTCACCGATGCACCAAATATTAGAAACCGCAGTAACACTCATAATGTAAACGTTTATCATCCTTTGCCCGAGGTTTGTAAAAACTGGTTCATGGTTACTTATGTAAAAGATGCGGTAAACGATTCCATTATACTCTACATTGATGGAGTTCGCGTAAATGCCGCTACCGTACCCAAACATGACCATACGACGCAAATTCCCTTTCAATTTGGTATGCACCGAAGATGTGCTCCTCCACCCGATAACTTCACTCCTATTTACATGTTTGAGGGGAAAATAGATGATGGTGCTATTTGGGATAGGCAACTCTCTCCGGCTGAGATTTCAGGACTTTATGACTACACCATAAATTATAATTTAGGTATTGAACCCGATATTGAAAATTTGTGCCCGGGAGATACTTTTAAGGTATATCACACGGGAACATCTTCACCGGGTGCTAGTTGGGTGATTAACTACCCATCAGGAAACTATACAGATATTGGCGATACTATCTTTATAGTAGCCGAACACGGTAATTATCAAATTGACTTTTTAAATTACAATTCACTTTGTAGTGACACTTCATTCTTCATCGACTCTCTGGGTTGTGCAGATTGCCTCGTAGGCGATTACACTTTTCAATCAAACACTCTCGATTCTTCGAATTACACCCACCACGGAAATGCCACCGGCGGCAGTTTTTCCACAAACCGTTTAGGAACGCCCGGCAGCGCTTTCCTATTTAACGGCACGAGCGATTATATTGAAGTAAATAACAACCAACCTATCATAGCAAGTGATGAGTTTACTATTATAGCAGGTGCGCAAATGCTCGGTCCCGGTGGCGGGGTTGAGGGGGATAATATTATCTTTCAGCAAAGGAATGATATATCAAACGCTCCCTTGGGGCCCGCAGCTATTTTATTTTATGCCGAAGAAGTTCCCTCCACAAACTCCACTTATCGTATCGGTGCCAGAAAAGATGGAAACGGCACTCTCGTAACTGCTGATTACCCGGCTGTAACTGACACTAACTGGCACTGCTTTGCCGCTTCACTCGGTTCTGACGATACATTAAGATTGTATCTGGATGACCGGCAGGTCGCACAAACTCCATTCAATCAACCAACGGGTGACTTCAACACAGGAATAGACCACGTGAGCTTAGGAACTCATTCTTATGCTAACCAACCTTACCGCTCGTATTTTAACGGCAAAATGGACTTTGTCGAAGTTCACGACTGCTATGTTGATCCTCTAGCCGTTTGTAAGGAATGGTTTTGCCGAAAGTTTGAAGCAAGAGTAGTCAACGACTCTGCCTCCTTCACCGAATGCCCCTCGGCTCCCGTCTCTGTGGATTCAGTACAGTTTGGTACGCCGCCTTACTCCTTCTCTTGGTCTAACGGGGACACCAATCAACAAACCCTACTTGCCCCCGGCAACAAAAACGTTACCGTTACCGATTCTCTCGGGTGCACTTGGGCCGATACGTTTGATGTGATTTCCATACCCAAGCCCCAAGTCACTGCCGATACCGCCGGACCGGCATGCTTAAATCAAAATATTACTCTGTTGAGCTCCGGCTCTGTAGGATTTTATCAAAAAAACTGGACGGTTACCGATAGCAGCGGTTCACGAAGCTTTTCGGGCGACACCCTTCAAGTTCCTATTCGCAAAAAAGGTCTTCACGAAGTTACGTTGTATTATTCCTTCGAAACGTGCTTGGACTCTTTTACCTTCACCTTCGACTTGGATACCACGGCCAACATCTCCGCAAACCCCGAAGTAAACTTGATTTCGGGCTGTGATGCCGCCGTGGTTGAAGCCGTGGATTTAGACGGATTCCCGCCTTTTCAAGTTTCTTGGTCCAATTCAGATTCAGGCCTTACTACCACCTACGATGTCGGCGTTCACAGCGTGACGCTGACAGATGCCAACGGTTGTACGCATATCGATACTTTTGAAGTACTCGCCGCAGCCCCGATACAAATTGATACAGTCGGACCCGCTTGTTTGCATGAGCAACTTACTCTGGTGAGTACTGACACCGCCGGTCTTTTACAAAAACAATGGACGATAACCCACGCTGCGGGCACACAGTCGCTTAGTGGCGATACAGTACAAATGACAATGCCCGTTCAGGGGAATTACAATATTACGCTGGTATATTCCGTGAACAATTGCACGCGTACTATTTACTACGAATATGATGTGGTGGACATGGACGTACCGCGCAATATTTTACAAGCTCCCGCCAACGTATGTGAAAGCGATACTTTTGGACTGTATATTGATGATACCGCTTTTGTCAATAAGGTAGAGTGGCACGCCCCCGGCGGAACTCCCGTCACGCTTAATAATGCCGATACTTTCTTATTTAGCTTTCCTCAAGCCGGTAATTACTTAATTGAGGCTTACACGAATGAGTGGTGTAAAATCGATACACATACTTACGAAATTCAAATTCACCCCATACCCGTCGCAGATTTAGGTCCCGACACCTTGCTTTGTGAAGGCGATTCTTTCATCATCAATCTTCAAGATACGACCTTCCGCTATGATTGGAATAACGGTGACACTACCTCGTTCCTTAGAGTCCTTGAAGCCGACACCTACTCGGTAACCATCACGAGTGATTACTGTGGGTTTGACCAAGATGAAGTCGTTATTGACTCCGTTATACCTGCATTGGTGAACCTACCTCCTGACAGCATCATGTGTGAAGGTGATTCGCTGTTACTTGATGCCGAGGTGGCACTTGGTTCATACATTTGGAACACAGGGGATACCACACCACAAATCAAAGTGCATTCTACCGGAATTTACTCCGTTACGTCAACCAATTTATGTCGCAGCGATAAGGACTCCATTGATTTGAAGTTTACCGATTTGCCTACCGTAAAGTTGGGCGATGATACGGCCTTTTGCAGGGGCGATACCCTTGTGCTCAATGCCCGCGGCGATACGTTGAGTACCTACGTGTGGACCGATCAATCTACAGATTCTACCTTCGTGGTGACCAACTCCGGAATGTACAGGGTGACGGCCACCAACCTTTGTGGTGATCGAGTGAAAGGCATACACGTTACCGTAGCCGACCCTCCCGATTTAGACCTTGGTCCGGATACCATTCTGTGCCCCGATGATATCCATATTTTAGACGCTCACAATCCGTTTGCCCAAAATTATTCGTGGAATACCGGAGCAGAGAGTCCTCAAATACAGCCCTTGGAACACGGTACTTACGCGGTTACCATGAATCATATTTGCGGTATTTACAGCGACTCCGTTAATGTGAGGTTTGATCGTACCCCAATGACAGATTTAGGTCCGGACAGTGCCTACTGTTTCGGCGACTTGGTTGAGCTGGATGCCGGGTGGTCCAATGCAAATTACCTCTGGAATACGGGCAGTGGGGACAGTATCATACAGGCCGTAAATGAGGGCAACTATTCGGTTCAAGTCACGAACGTCTGCGGTTCTGACCAAGATACCGTAACTCTTTGGTTTCACATGCCTATTACCCTCAATTTAGGTGAGGATACCGTAATTTGCCCGGGTGAGTCGTTTGATTTAGAGGTGGAAGGACATCGCGCTAACTTCCTGTGAAATACGGGCTCAACCGATAGTGTTATCACCGTTTCTCGTAATGGCATTTTCTCGGTCAGAGCCGAAAACGCTTGCGGCATTGTCCGGGACAGCATTTCTGTAAGGCAGGTCAATTCACCGATGTACACCGTGATTAGCGCCGATACGGCTTGTGTGGGAGACCATTTGGTTTTTGAGGTTGAGCGACTCAACGCCGCTGATTTTTCATGGTTTGACGGTAGTCGAGAGCCACGCAGAGTTTTTGATCAAAACGGCACCTACTTTTTCTCACTGGAGAATCGCTGCGGAGTGATTGAGGATTCGGTTCAAGCCGTTTTCCAACAATACCCTGAAGTGGATTTGGGTCGCGATACTTTGGTTTGTCCGGGTGAGGAATTGATACTGCAAGCACCCAACAATCGTTTTTACACTTATGAGTGGAATACGGGAAATGAATCTTTTGAAAACGTCGTAACTCGAGGTGGCGTTTACCGTGTAACGGTTTCTACCTCGGCGGGATGTGAAACAACAGATGAGGTGAGAGTAGCCGATTGCGGTCCTCAAATTTTTATTCCCAACGCATTTAGCCCCAACGGTGACGGCCTTAATGATGTGTTCTCCATTGAGTCTGTCCAATTGGAGAAGTTTTGGATTCGTATTTTCGACAGGTGGGGAACAGAGGTGTTTTTTAGCACAAATCCCGATTTTGAGTGGGACGGTACTCATCATAGTAAACCCGTGAATCAGGGTGTTTATACTTATCGTGTGTTTTATAGAGCAGGTCATTATCGCAGCAAAGAGGAGTTTGGTACAATCACTATTTTGAGGTAGTTGACAGTTTCAATTACGATTAAATGGTGCATTGGGAGAGTTTAAAGAGTGGGGAAGTGTTCAAGGTTTAAGTTTCCGTTTATTAGGTATGATATCTCTGAGTATAAAGTAAAGGTCCGCTGAATTGCTTGTTTTTGAGCGGATTTAAATACTTTACAGATTTTCTCATGCGTAAAACGCGCTAAAAGTGTTTATGCAGCCGCCAAAACCACTACATTTGCGCAAACACTCTTTTGTTATGACTAAAATACTTACCGAGTCCAATTCCGCAATGGCCATTTTCCTCAATGAGTTACGCCACATTGAGATTCAGAAAGACCGCATGAGATTCAGAAAAAATATTGAACGCATCGGCGGACTCATGGCGTATGAAATAAGTAAAACACTGGATTATAAGCCTGTGGAAATTGATACGCCGTTAGGGACTTGTGAAAGTGTGAGGGTAGCCGATCAACCTGTTGTAGCCACTGTTTTACGAGCCGGGCTTCCATTGCAAACAGGAATGTTGAGTGTATTTGATAGGGCTGATAGCGCGTTTATTTCGGCGTATCGTAAGCACCATTCCAACGAAGATTTTGAGATTATGGTAGAGTATGCTTCTTGTCCCGATTTAGAAGACCGTACTCTTATACTCACAGATGCCATGTTGGCCACCGGCCAATCGATGGTGTTGAGTTATGAAATGTTGGTAAAGCAGTTTGGGGAGCCTTCCAAAGTTCATTTTGTCTCTGTAATTGCGAGTGCAGAGGGTGTGGAATACCTCGAAGAACACGCCCCCGCAAATGCCGATATTTGGCTTGGGGCGGTAGATCAAGAAATGACCGCACAAGCGTATATTGTCCCGGGACTCGGAGATGCCGGTGATTTATGTTATGGCGAAAAAGGGTAGTTTTGTCTCTTGAGGAAGTCGGGCAATTGTAATTTATCCAAAAAATAGCCGATTTAGATTACTGCTCATAAGCTCCCGCATCGGGAGGATTCGAGCGGGCATCACCTTTCAGGTCCTTGAGCGGTAACAACGGCGCGTTGGGGTCTCCAATGCCCACGGCCGGCGATTCGGCGTGAAGGTAAAACGCCGATCGATTATCTCTTTTGTGTTCCGTACTTTTGAAAAGTACATTAGGAAAGTTCGCTACGGGAGCCGGGTTAATCACGCTGTTGACGAACCACCCGGGCTGATTGTCATCAGCCTCCTCAGTACGCACTACACAACTGTTGAAGAGCACATCGAAATTTCCGTTATTCTTTTGTGAGGTATCAGCCTCAATTTCCTCATCGTTCGTACCGTAAATGATGCTGTTGTGAAATGCCAAATTCAGGGGTTCGGTGAATAGCCGGTTATTAAACTCAAAGGAGTTGCCAAAGAATATGGAAGGGTCTTGCCTGTTTCCAAATCTCCAGTAATTCCCGAATGTACAGTGGGTAAAAGTTAAATCTCCACCTCCCTGAATCCCCATCAGCCTGCTCTCAGCATTCGAAACCAAGCAGTTTACGGCCTCAATGTTGTAAAAGCGGCTTAAGATACCCACGCCTTGTTGATTTTGAATGATGGTATTGGAGAGTTTCAGTTTGTTATCTGTAATTCGGGGCTGACCGTCTAAGAAAAAATACTCGGCACTAATGCCTATAAAACTGTTTTCAATAACGGCGTAATCAATTTCGTGGTCTTTGTCACTGTCGTTTAAAATAATCCGATCCCACTGTCCGGGCAGTGTGTTGTAAAAAGACTCTTTCCTAAAGCCTCTAAAATATACCTCATTGTCTTTTTCACCTTTCACCTTCAGTGAACTGCCGCGATATGCCCAAAGGCCGGAGTTGGCGTAAAAATAAAATTCGGTACCCGGCTCTACGTTGAGCGTCATGAGCGTATCTACCATCAAGTAACCGAAAATAACATGAGGTTTATCCTTGGGTAGTGTGAATTCCACGGGTAAACTTAACTCGAAACGCTCAGCAACTGATGTGAAAGCCGGGAAACCGGGAGGCTGCCGGGTGGGAGTGTAATAATAGGCGTCTTGCCCCCAAGCGGTGAGGGTAACTTCTTGTAAATTTCCGTTTGTGATGAACTCTACGGCATCTTCTATAATGAGAGGGAGGCTCTGATTAGAAGGGTCTAAAGTGACTTCAACGAAAACAAACATGGAATCTCCGCCTTCAAGCTCTAAATTTTTGACCTCATCACCTTCGTGGCCGTTAATGTTGAATCTGAATTTGCTGTTGTCCCCGTCTTTTAAGGTGACTGAGGATATAATGACATTCTCGGGGTAGGGGTTTCGCACCATAAATCGGCGTGTGGCCGACCCGATTTGAGTAAAAACAGTATCAAACATCAAGGTATCGGTCGAGAATTGTAGTTTTGTTGAAGAATCCTCGCGTAGTGATGTTTTACGACACGAGGAAAAACAAACTACAATGCCTAGAACTATTATAAAGAATGTACTTTTTGTCAATACCTTAAACACAAATGCAAAATTACGGGTTTTGCCCTTGACGGTATAGGGGTAACGCGAAAAAAATAATAAATTGCATTTGCAGTTTGTACAATTGTTGTATTTTTGCACACCCGTTTTGGAGGAATTGTATAAAATATAAGAGAGTCACGCAGTTATGAAAAAAGACATTCACCCCGAAAATTACAGATTGGTGGTTTTTAAAGACACATCAAACGATTATAGTTTTTTGTGCCGCTCATGTGCGCCGTCTAAAGATACGGTAAAATGGGAAGACGGAAACGAATATCCTTTGGTGAAAACTGAAATTTCACACAAATCGCACCCGTTCTTCACCGGTAAAATGCAGTACGTGGATACAGCGGGTCGTATCGATAAGTTCAAGAACAAGTACGCTAAATTCCAAAAGAAGAAAGAAGAGACTGATAAATAAATCGGTACTCTGCGTTTAAGACTTGGAATTTCATTCTTAGATTTAATATATTGTGAAAAGTCTCGTTTCAATAGCGAGACTTTTTTTATTTTCGGCAGGTTTTGAAATAAGAATCATGAGACACTACGCCGTTTGACCATGTGATGTTTTTCAGAAAAAAAAATGACCATGAAACACTCTATTACTTTTTTTGACGATGAATTGCACAAAAACCTTCATCCCCTCACTACTTTGATGCCTTCGTGTAAGTTGCGTGTGGGAATTGAAAAAATTGAGGAGAAATGGTTGCGACGCTTAGCTTTAGAGCATTGTTGTTATCAAGCTCCTGATTATTTGAGTGCTGCTTTTCGACCTTCAAATGGTGATGAAGTTCAACTCTTTATCAATGGCCGCGTTTGTCCGACCGATGATTTGGTAAACGAAATCAAAACGCTCAACCCCGGGCAGGCACTATTTTCATCGGGTATTTTGCTGGCGGTTGTCGGTTCTGACCAAAACCTTAAAAACAATAAAGGTTTGGTAGTAGGTGCAATTGAATGCGATATAAAGGAGTTCAATGGTGCGTTTACTCAGATAAAAACCCCGCAAGACATATTTTTGAAAAACGAGACGGAGTTAAAATCCGACTTCAACATCATCACCAAAGGTCGTAATTCTCAAGAAATAGATTCAAGCAATACGGTCTTGGGAAATGAGGTGTTTTTAGAAAAGGGGGCAAAGGTGAGGTGTAGCGTTTTAAATAGTGAGTCCGGCCCGATTTATATTGGCGAAAATGCTGAGGTGATGGAGGGTTGCATGATTAGGGGCGGCTTTGCGGCAAGCAAAAACTCCACAGTAAAAATGGGCGCTAAAATTTATGGTGCTTCTACTATTGGTGAGCACGTGAAGGTTGGAGGAGAGGTGAATAATTGCGTTATTTTTGATTATTCAAATAAGGGCCACGACGGCTTTTTGGGAAATTCCGTTATTGGCAGTTGGTGCAATTTGGGCGCTGATACCAATACTTCAAATTTAAAAAACAATTACGGTGAGGTAAGGGTTTGGAATTACGCTACCGAGGAGATGCGCGACACGGGCATGCAGTTTTGCGGCTTGATTATGGGAGACTTTTCAAAAACCGGTATTAATACCATGCTAAATACCGGAACCGTGACGGGGGTCGCGGCTAATATTTTTGGCGGTGGTTTTCCCCCTAAGTTTATCCCTGATTTTAGTTGGGGAGGTGCCGACGGTTTTACAGAGTACAAACTCGAAAAGGCTTTTGAGGCCGCCGATCGCATGATGGAGCGCCGCGAAAAAAAACTTACCGGTGTACAACGCGACATATTGACCGGTATTTTTGAAACAACCCGCCGTTTGCGCACCTTTATATAGACATATTTACAGTTTGCGAATTACGGCACAAGTGTTGCCTTGCAAAAAGAGAAAATTTCAGAAGAAATAAAGCGGCGCTTTGTGAGTCGTTTGAACACAATAAAACACAGAATGAATAGTTTCGATATAGATTTTTTAGGTTTGAACAGTATGTTGAATGATGATGCCGAGTTTATTCCTTTACTCTCAAAAGAGGATGAGGATGAGATTCTTAATGAGTCGGTACCCGAGTCGCTCTCTATTCTTCCCCTGCGAAATAATGTTTTGTTTCCCGGTGTGGTGATTCCGATTACGGTAGGGCGTGATAAGTCAATCAAATTGGTGAACGACGCTTATGACGACACTAAGGTTATTGGCGTGGTATCACAAAAAAACGGTGAAATAGAAAATCCTAAACCCGAGCATTTGCACAAGGTGGGTACGGTGGCTCGTATCATCAAAAAACTTAAAATGCCCGACGGTAGTGTTACCATTATTATTCAAGGTAAACGCCGTATGAAAATAGATGAAATCATAACTGATGAACCTTATTTTAAAGCATCTATT
>PXEK01000089.1 GCA_003564735.1 Cryomorphaceae bacterium | reverse complement strand
GCGAAATACAAAAGTGAAGCGTATGAAGAAGCCGCTGAAAAATTCAATGAGCTTTCGGTATCCTCAGATGATAAACAACTGAAATCAAAAGCCTACCACAACCTGGGGAACAGCTTTTTAAAGCAAGAAAAATGGCAGGAAGGCGCTGAGGCGTTCAAAAAAGCCCTAATGAACGACCCTACCGATGAAGATGCGCGATACAACTTGTCATACGCCCTTCGGAAAATTCAGGAAGAAGAAGATCAAGACGACAACGAAGATGAGGACGACGATCAAGATGACGATCAAGACGATGAGGACGAAAACGAAGATGAGGGCGATGATGACGAGGACGGTGAAGACGATGAAGACGGAGACGAGGAAAATGAGGAGGATCAAGACGAAGAAGGCGACGATGAGAACGAAGATGAGCAAGATCAAGACGACGGAGATGATGAGGAGGATGAGGACGGCTCTGACCAAGATGAAGGAGATGACGAGCAAGAACAAGACGGAGAGCAACCCGATCAGCTATCTCAAGAAGATGTAGAAAGGCTGCTCGATGCCATGATGAATGAAGAACGACAAGTTCAAGAAAGCTTAGAACGGCAAAAAGGTCAAAGCGTTCAAGGACGACAAATTGAGAAAGAATGGTAAAATACTACTGCATTTTCATTTGGGCATTATTCTGTTTTGTACTTGACGGAGCAGCCCAAGATGATATTAACTTCACCGCATCGGTGAATAAAAATAATATTGCCGTTGACCAACGCATACAACTTACCTTTGAACTCAACTCCCGAGGAAGTCGATTTCGCGCTCCCGATTTGGGCAGCGAATTTAAAGTGTACAGCGGCCCCAACCAAAGTACCTCCATGGCCTATGTTAACGGTCAGCTCTCCCAAAGCATGAGCTTTAGCTACGTGCTGCAGCCCCGCAAAACCGGCAAACTCACCATCAAACCCGCTACCATTCAAGTGGACGGCGAAACCTACCAAAGTAATCCCATTACCATTACCGTGACCAAAGCCGGCGCACAAGCGGGAGGTAAAGCCCAACCCAAAAAAAGCGCACAAACCGACAATATTTTCATCGCCGCAAGCGTAAACAAAAAATCGGCGTACCAAGGCGAGCAACTGTTTGCCACGTACAAACTTTACACGGCGTACCCCGTGCGGGGATCTGACCGTCAAAAACTCCCCGACCTAACGGGTTTTTATTCCAGCAACATTGAATTTGAGCAAAATCGTCCGCACGTAGAGGTGGTAAACGGCAAACGTTATGATGTTTACGACTTGCGCAAGTACGTACTTTTTGCACAGCGCTCCGGCGAACTCACCGTTGATGCCATTGAATTTGACCTCACCATTCAAGTAAAAGATGACGAACCTATTGAAACCTTTTTTGGTCCGCGCTACCGTATGATTGACAAAAAAATCACCCTAAAAAGTAAGCCCATAACCGTGAATATAAAGCCCTTGCCCAAACCTCAACCGGCGAGCTTTTCGGGAGCTGTGGGTAAGTTTGACTTTAGTGCGAGTTTAGACCGCTCTGAAGTCGAAACCAATGAGAGCGTAACCCTCAACTACAAAATAAGCGGTGCGGGTAACATCAACCTGATTGACCACCCCACGCACACCCTGCCGGTAGAATTTGAAGTGTACGACCCCAAAATTAACACCTCCAAAAATCAAAAATCAAAAGTGCTTACGGGAACCAAAACCTGGGAGTACTTGATGATTCCGCGCACGCCGGGCGAATACGAAATTGAAGTTCCCGCGTTCAGCTATTTTGACCCCGCCAAGGAGCAATACGTAGAGAGCTCCCCCGTGAAAAAATTCCCCCTTACCGTTACCGGCGAACCCATGGGCACTGAAGCCGGTGTGAGTGCACAAAAGCGAGAAGTACAACAGCTGGACAGCGACATACGATTTATCAAAACCGATGCGCATACTTTAAAACGCCAAGGAGATTCGCCTTTCAAAAACGTATTCATGTGGTTGTTTTATGTTGTTCCCGGTGTGGCATCCGTGGCTCTTATTTTGGTATTCCGCAGGCGTAAAGAACTGCGCGCCGATGTAAAAGCGTACCGCCGTCACAAAGCTACCAAAGTAGCCGCCAAAAGTTTGAGTAAAGCCAAGCAACTGCTCAAAGAAGACAACAAAAACGCATTTTATGAGGAAATCTACCGAGCGATAAATGATTACCTCTCCAACAAACTTACCATTTCGCGTTCAAATCTTACCTTAGACCATGTGAGTAGCGAATTGAAAAGCAAAAATGTAGATGAAGAAGTATTCAACAACGTAAAAGAAATTATTGAAACCTGCGAAATGGCGCGCTTTGCTCCCATTCCGCCCACTGCGGGTACGGAGCTTTTACAAAAAGCCGAAGACGTCATTAAAAAAATAGAAAGTGCCGTAAAATAGCGGCAAAAAAATAAAATGCGGTGCCCCCCGAAACCGCACGCCGTTAAAATTTAGAGCAGATGAAAAAAACAGCATTCCTCTTTATACTCGCCGTTGCCTTTGTTACCGGCCTCAAAGCCGAAAGCCATCCGTCAGCCCTTTTTGATCAAGGCAACGAAGCCTATAAAAACGCCTCCTATGATACGGCACTCGCATTGTACCTGCAAGCCGACTCGGCAGGCTACACCTCGTGGCAACTGCACTACAACATAGGGAATGCCTACTTCAAAACAGGGCAAATACCCTTTGCCATCCTTCACTATGAAAAATCACTCAAACTATCTCCCGGCAATAAAGATGTAATTCACAACCTAAAATTCGCCGAGCAAAGTACCGTTGACGATATTACCGCTATGCCCAAACTCTTTTATGAAGACTTTTTCAACCGTCTAATCAACGCCTTTAGCAGTTACACTTGGTTTATTATCGCCGCCTTATTCTTTGTGGTTCTTTGCGCATCCGTAGTCTTATTTCTCACCAACTTTAACGGACTCAAACCCTTGGGTTATTACATTTTCCCCGTTGCCCTTTTCCTTTTTGTAATCACCTTTACCGTGGCTTATGCGGCAGATTACCGCTTACAAACACAAAATGAAGGCGTAATTATTGAATCAACCGTAAGGGTCAAAAGCGAACCCTCAGCCACAAGCAAAACCCTGTTTGTGATTCACGGCGGATTAAAAGTAGAAATAAGAACCACAACCGACGACATGCACGAAATTCAAATTCCGGACGGACGCGTAGGCTGGATTGAAAAGCAAAAGTTGGAAAGAATATAGCGCTCAAGTGAACATTGAATTTTTCACTACCGGCGATGGGTCGCACTCCCTTTACCTCCCCGATTTGGATGAGCACTACCACTCCATTCACGGCGCCGCGAGGGAAAGCCGGCATGTATAT
>PXEK01000281.1 GCA_003564735.1 Cryomorphaceae bacterium | reverse complement strand
TTCTCCTTATCGATCGCAACACCGTATCGATGCAATCTGTTAAATCTGCTCGCAACATACTCACTTCATCTATAATGAGCAATTCCAACTCTCGCAGTAGATCTCTTTTAGCGGTGGCCATTCTCATATTGCTGCGCACTTGTCGCGGACCGTTTACATTTTGCGATTGATTGATGAGCCGTTGTGCTTCAGCCTCATCAGGTACGTAGGTTCCGAACGGTAGTTGTAAAAGCGAATGGAGTGTTACTCCGCCCGCATTAATGGCTGCGATTCCGGTGGGAGCAGCTACCGCCGTGGTTTTATGCGTATTGTTTTTGAGGTATTTGAGCAATGTGGTTTTACCTGTGCCTGCCTTACCCGTAAGAAAGATATTTTTGTCTGTACTGTTGACATATTCCAGCAGCAGTCGAGCGTTTCCCGTAAATTCGTATTGTTCCATAGTGATCAGTGTTTTTGTGGTAGTAGAGTATTGGTTTTCAAATTCACATCACGAAAATAGCAAATTCCTATGAGGCTACAAAAATAAAACATCAGTGAGGCGGGTGGGGAACTCATAAAAACAACGAGTAAAAATAAAAACCGGTGTCGATATCGAAAAGACAGTGATGCCGTCAGGTTTCACTAAATTGTAAATCGACGAGGGTTTTGTAATGGCCGTTTTGTTCCAATAAACTTTGATGAGATCCCGATTCTACAAGACGCCCTTTATCTAGTACAAAAATTTTATCGGCATTTTGAATGGTGGCGAGTCGGTGTGCAATGATGATGCTCGTTCTACCCTTAGTAATAACGTCAATAGCTTTTTGAATCAACATTTCCGATTCGGTATCAACGCTGGAGGTAGCTTCATCCAGAATTAAAATGGCGGGATTGTAAACGTATGCTCTAATAAAAGACAGGAGTTGACGCTGACCTACGGAAAGCATTGCCCCCCTTTCTCTCACGTTGAAATCATAGCCTCCGGGCAATTTCATAATAAAGTCGTGTGCTCCCACCAACTTGGCCGCCTCTACAACTTTTTCTAACCGAATTTCATTATTCCTCAAGGTGATGTTATCCAAAACCGAACCGCTGAATAAAAATACATCTTGCAAAACAACACCTATGTTTTGCCTCAAGTAATTCAGTGAGTAATCTCTAATGTTGTTCCCGTCTATTTCTATGAGTCCTTTTTGAAACTCATAACTTCTGGATATTAAGTTGATCACCGAGCTTTTTCCCGCCCCTGTCGCCCCCACGAAAGCGGCCGTCTCTCCCACCTCAATGCTGAATGATACATCTTTTAAAACGTAATCCTCACCACTGTAGGCAAAAAATACGTTTTCAAACTTCACTTGTCCTTTTAGGGGTTGCTCAAAGGAAAGATGCCCTTCGTTCTCGATTTTGGCATCAGTATCCAACACCTTGAAAACCCTTTCACCACTCACCATTCCCATCTGCAGTACGTTGAACTTATCGGCCAACTGGCGAATGGGTCTGAACAACATATAGATGTAAAGAATAAATGCTACGAGTCCGCCCGGTGTTGCACTTCCCGCAATGACCGATTTAGCTCCCCACCAAACCAAAATAGCGATGGAGGCCGCACTTAAGATTTCAACAACCGGAAAAAAGATGGCATTCGCCCAAACGGTTTTGATATGTGCTTTTTTGTGTTCCTCGTTTATTTCTTTGAAGCGTTCAAACTCTCTTTCTTCCCGGTTAAAAATTTGAACGATATTCATACCGGTAATATGTTCTTGCACGAATGAATTTAAAGCCGAAACCGCATTACGTACTTCTCTAAAGGCCTTTTTGATATAATTTTTAAAAATAATGGTGGCCAAAATAAGGATAGGAACGGGAATCAAGCTGACCAGAGTTAGTTGCCAACTGGTATAAAACATGAATCCTACAACAACAATAAGTTTGAGTATATCTCCTATGATGACCAAAATACCCTGGGAGAAAATCTCACTGATGGTTTCGATATCACTCACTGCTCTGGTTACTAACCTGCCGATAGGTGTGCGATCGAAATATTTTAGTCGGAACCCTGAAATTTTGCTAAATACTTCATTTCTCAAATCACGAATCACGAGTTGTCCCACCTTATTGGCTGAATAAGTCTCGACGAACTGAAGTACTCCCTCAAGAATAAGAATAAAAATGAGTAGTAGCGTTAAATTGAGCAAAAGACCTTTATTAGGAATGATAATAGAGTTATCTACCGTATATTGAATCAAATAGGGTCTCAGCGGGCCCAGAACTGCAAGAATAAGAGTTAGGCAGCCCGTTAAAACGAAAAGTGCCTTGTAGGGCTTAACATATCGAACGATTCTCGATAGCAAGCGCAAATCAAAAGCTTTTCCCGTAATTTCATTTTCAGGCATCGGGAATAGGATTTGTCAGCGGTTTAAAAGAAGTGAGATGTGCAGCGGGGTATTCAACATACGACAGATGTAAGCCTCTGCCCGGCACGGAAAAACCGGCCACTCTGCGGTCACGAGCTTCAATAACCTCTTTAAATTGTTTGAGAGACAACTTACCCAATCCCACTTCAAGAAGCGTACCCACAATGGCTCTGACCATATTACGTAAAAACCTGTCGGCACATATTTCAAATACAAGCAAGTCATTTGATTGGTGCCACTTCGCGTGCTCCACCGTACATAATGTTGTTTTATTTTGAGCGCCTGCCTTGCAAAAGGAAGCAAAATCAGAATAACGCAGTAGCTCTTCACAGGCTGCATTCATTTTATCCACGTCAAAATTTTGATTGTAATAGGCGGTTATCGGTTGTAAGTAAGCGTTTTTCGTTTTGGAAATGTAGTACGTGTAGCTGCGACTGATTGCCGAAAATCTTGAGTGAAAAGTTTGCGTTACCGGAATGACTTGGTGTACGGCAATGTCATTTGGCAGCATATTGTTGAGTTTAAACATAAAAGTTTTGCAATTCACTTTTTGATTGAGTTCTACATGAGCCACGAAAAAGCTTGCGTGTACGCCCGTATCTGTTCTACCACAACCGTGTATTCGAACCGGTTGTTCACTATTGAGCAGATAAAGTTTTTTTTCTAATTCACCTTGAACACTTACCGCGCGAGTTTGAACTTGCCAGCCGTGATAATTTTCGCCGATGAAATGAAGTAGAAGTGCGTATCTCATTCGATAAAAAGAAAGGCAAAATTAAAGGTTTAGAGTGACTCGATAAGAGATAAAGGCCAAAAGAAATACATACCGTACTTCCCCCGGTAGGGGTAAAAAAAAAGGCTACATCGCGAAGATGTAGCCTTTTTTAAAGGTCGGCAACGACATACTCTCACGGAAGTGATCCGCTACCATCTGCGCTGGCGGGCTTAACTGCTCTGTTCGGA
>PXEK01000024.1 GCA_003564735.1 Cryomorphaceae bacterium | reverse complement strand
TTGGTTGTTTTGACCGCCGGACGGACGCAGATCATTGGGGATATATGTGGTTTTCAATAAAGGCACCCTTTCTGCAAATTCAACCTCAGGGCGTCTAATTAATTCACTAATAAGTAAGTCAACGTCATTGGCGTGATTGAAGTAAATTCTGAATACACGCTTTGAGTTTCCTTCTTTCAGTTCGTGAAATGACTGTCGAACTCTTGTAATGTCATAATCCAAGTAGTTTCGCTCACTGAGAAGGTCAAGCTGCTCAGCACCGATATCTTCAGGGTTGCGTATCTTTAGTGTGTTGTAATACTCAGGGGTTACACTCACCCAAACTTCTCCGTCAAAATATTCTTCGTAAACGGTTTGGGAATGTAGTTGAAGCGTTAAAAGGAGTAGCGTGATGAGTGTGAGTGTGTAACTAAGTATTTTCATAAACCTGTTTAAATAATCGCTCAAAATTACGGAAAATTTCTTTATTTGTTTGTCCAAAATGAGAATGCCTTGAACTCGATAGCTTGTATATGCTGCAGTACGGTAGTTTACAGACTATTTAATGAGTGTTCTAGGTCAATCTTGTACTTTTTCTCCAAAAGTTTAATTTTTTCTATTCTAGTGGAATCGTTTTTTCTCAACCCGGCATTGAAAATTAACTTATTTAGTTCCTTGTTTAGTCCTCTATCATTTTGTGTGAAGAAGCAATTAGAAAATTGATTCCAAATGTAGTTAATTGCGCTTTTTGAAGGGTGAATCATGTCTTCATTATAAAAGCGGTAATCTCTTAAATCGTCCATGAGGTACTCATAAGCAGGCCAATAAAGCGTTTCCCCTGAGTTGTCGGCGGTTTGATGAGCCCATTCAATCAGCCGGGCTTTAGATCTGTTATTTTCAATCATTCCATCACGTAAATGTCTAACAGGACTAACGGTAATGATTATGTTGATATTCGGATTTTTCTCTCGAAGTAGATTCTCAAAACGAGTGAATAGTTCGCACATCTCACTTACTTCAGCCAAAGATTTCGTGAAAGTGTCGCTTGGCCTTTTATGGCAATTTGCTACCGGCGCTTTGTTTTCGCGCTTTCGGTAAAGAAATGCCGTTCCCGCAGTAATGAAAAGGTGGTTTGCGTTGAGTAACTTGTTTTTTAGTTCTTCATCGGCCCGTTTCCAATTGAGGATTGTTTCTCGTAAATCGGGGTTTGATAATTTCGATGATCCCGAGAAGTTGCGGTACAAACCGTCATTAATGAAAAAGTCATCTTTATGACGTTTTTTATCTTTCAACACATCGATGAATAAATAGAGCAGAGGAATGGGGTTGAATATGACGCCATGCGTGTTTACAACCGCATCATATTTGAGTTGAACCAATTTTTCACCTAAATTTTCGGCAAAACAGGAACCCGAAAATAAAAGCTGATGCTCCCGTTTTATCGGCGGGTGATTTTCATTGTACTTTAAATCGGTTCTGAATGTAGTCATAATGCAATAATAACATCTTTGGCCAAACCGACGAACTTACATTTCAAAAAAGACTTTGGGGTTTATGTATGCGTCTTCTTAATGCAACACCGGGTGAAAACATGATATTGGGAATATGTGATATAAGAAACTGTGGTAAATGCCGTTCAAATTCATGTTGTGGTTATTACTTTTGCGCGCAATATAAATTTCAAACACTTCAATTATGAGTGAAAAGCGAACAATAACCGTAGCTAAAGGTGACGGGATAGGTCCTGAAATCATGGACGCCACTTTAAAAATTTTGGAAGCGGCGGGAGCCCCCTTGAATTATGAAGAAATCCAAATTGGTGAAAGCGTTTATTTAAACGGTATATCTTCAGGTATTGAAGAAAATGCCTGGGATGTTTTGAGAAAAAACAAGGTTTTCCTCAAAGCCCCTATCACTACACCGCAGGGTGGAGGTTTTAAGAGTTTGAATGTAACGGTACGAAAGTCGATGGGACTTTTTGCCAACGTGCGTCCCTGTAAAGCATACACACCCTACGTTCATTGTAACTTCCCTAAAATGGACTTGGTGATTATTCGCGAAAATGAAGAGGACTTATATGCCGGTATTGAGCACCAACAAACCGATGAGGTAGTACAAGTGCTGAAGTTACTTTCCAGACCCGGATGCGAAAAAATTGTTCGTTATGCTTTTGAATATGCACGAGCAAATAACCGTAAAAAGGTAACGTGCATGACTAAGGATAATATCATGAAGCATGCCGACGGTTTATTCCATAAAGTATTCAAAGAGGTGGCGACAGAGTATCCCGAAATTGAAGCCGACCATATGATTATTGATATCGGTTCGGCAAAAATTGCTCACCACCCCGAAATGTTTGACGTTATTGTTTCGCTAAACCTTTACGGAGATATTATTTCAGACATTGCGGCTGAAGTTGCCGGCTCTGTAGGTTTGGGAGGTTCATCTAATGTTGGAGAATCGGTGGCGATGTTCGAGGCTATACACGGTTCCGCTCCCGATATTGCCGGTAAAAATATGGCCAATCCCTCGGGATTACTGAACGGCGCTATCATGATGTTGGTACACTTGGGAATGACCGAGTACGCTGAGAAAATTGAGAATGCATGGTTGAAAACACTTGAAGACGGCATTCATACGGGTGATATTTTCAGTGAGGCACACAGCTCCAAAAAAGTGGGTACTGCTGAGTTTGCCGATGCCATTATTGAAAGATTGGGTCAAAAACCCGTTAAGTTTGATGCTAAAGTGTACGATCCCAATGCCAAGCCTCCAACGGTTGAATTAAAGCCCCGAGGTGCAAGACGTAAAAAGGCCATTGAAGGTGTGGATGTGTTTATCGATTGGGATGAAGACAATCGCAACCCCGACACTATTGGTAAGCGTTTAGAAAAGTGTAATACTTCTAAATTGGCACTTAAGCTTATCAGTAATCGAGGTATGAAAGTTTATCCTCAAGGCATGAAAGAAACCTTTTCAACCGACCATTGGAGATGCAGGTTTACAAAAACCGAGGGTAGCGAAGTGACCCACGCCGATATTGTTGAGTTGCTCCAAGCCGTGGCCCAAGAAGGTTTTGATTATATTAAAACCGAGCATTTGTGCTCTTTTGACGGCGAACGTGCTTACTCTTTAAGTCAAGGAGAGTAATTACCGATGACATAAGGCTTGAAAAAAGGCAGTGCATTTGTACTGCCTTTTTTGTTGTAAAAAAACGTTGAGGTAATTTTAAAGAAAGACTCTCGCTGTTTTGAAAATGTTAATGTAAGATGCGGGTGAAACCCAAATCCCATCATGTTTTATTTCCGTTTTTATTCCCTTTTTCCAAAGTAAATGAAAAGGTTGAGCCTTGTCCCTCACTTGAACGCACGTTTACGGTTTGACCATGAGATTCAATAATATGCTTAACAATGGCCAGTCCCAGACCGGAACCGCCTATATGCCTGGCTCGAGATTTATCTACACGGTAAAAGCGTTCAAAAAGACGCGGCAAATGTTCGGGAGCAATTCCCAAACCGTCATCTTCAATCTCTATCAATACTTTGTAGTCTAAATCAAAGAAATTCACGGTAGTGGTACCCCCGTTTTCTTTTCCGTATTTAATTGAATTCATAATGAGGTTAGTAAGTACGCGGGCAATTTTAGGTTCATCTCCGTATGCAAAAACGGGCGGACCTTGTGCGGTAAGCTTGAGCTTAATACCGGATTTTTCAGCTTTGTAGCTCACCTCAGCAAACACATCGTTTACCAGTTGTGAAAGATTGAAGTTATCTTTATGAATTTGCTGTATTCCTGACTCAAGCTCGGTAACTTCTTCCAATTCATCAATGAGGTGAATGAGCCGATCTAAATTCTTATCGGCACGTTCCAGGTATTTTCGATTAATTTGTTTATCTTCTAAGCCGCCTTCCAATAATGTGAGCAGATAGCCTTGAATGGAGAATATGGGCGTTTTTAATTCATGTGATAAATTGCCTATAAACTCTTTTCTGAAGTCGGCTTCTTTTCGTAGTTGTCTTAACTCAGCCTTATTGGTTTGCGCCCATTCTTCAACCTCTCGGTTCATCTCGCTAATCATATCTTTTCCCGGGCTTATAGTATCATTCTCTTTAGACTTGAGCTTGTGAATGGTTTTGTAAATTACATTGATGCGGCTTTCAATAAAGTTCTCAATCAGCTTTTGAGATATGTATTTCGATATAAAATAAACACCGGGAAGCAACACGATTAAATACACCCAAGGCCAAGCTGAGTTGATGTAAATTAACATCAGGGGTAACAGGGCAAACGCCGTTAGAACCGTGAAGTACAAGGCGAAATAATGCGCAGTTTGTTCTTGGGTTCCTTCTTTCATTAACTTGGTTAACCTTTGTGACTTTTCACGCTTCGAAAGTATGAACTTTTTGCAACAACCTATAAAAAGGTTATGTAGCCGTTAAGATAAATGGTTTTATGACATTTGGCTGAGCATTCGGACTCAAAGCAGCCTGCAGTATATATTTATATTTTCGGGGTTAAAAACGGAGGGGCTTACTTCGATTCAAATTTGTATCCCACCCCTTTTATGGTCTTGATGTATTCGCTACCGATTTTTTCACGTAACTTTCTAATGTGTACATCTATGGTGCGATCACCCACTACCACATCATCACCCCAAACCGAGGAAAGAATGATGTCACGGTTAAATACCTTTCCCGGCGATGAGAGCAATAAGCTCAATAATTCAAACTCCTTTTTGGGAAGATTCAGCTCTTCTCCTTTTTTCAGTACAATATATCGGTCACGGTCGATGAGTAGGTCGCCGTGTAAATTTTTTTCTTGAGGAGTATCAGATACCCCTCGGCGCAGCATGGCGTTGATTCGGCTGATGAGAATTCTGGGTTTCACCGGTTTTACAATGTAATCATCCGCACCGGCATCAAACCCCGCGATTTGGGAATAGTCTTCACCTCTCGCAGTTAAAAATACGATAAAAGTATTTTTTAAAGACTCCAATTGACGCATTTCATTGCATGTTTCAATACCGTCCATCTCAGGCATCATTACGTCTAATAACACTAAGTGAGGTTTATGTGAGCGTGCTTTTTTCAGCGCCTCTTTTCCGTTGGTGGCGGTTTCTACCTCAAAACCTTCTTTTTTTAGATTGTATGAGACAAATTCTACAATGTCTTCTTCATCATCAACGACTAAAATTTTATGACTCATTTCATGTATTATTTCAGCAACAAAATTACGGTTTTACCCCGCTTAAATATTAAGTGTGTGTTAAGGACGTGTTAATTCACTGTGTTGGGTACCTTTTAGCATGTACCCTTTTCTTTGAATGGTTTGAATAATTTCGGGCAGAATTTTCGCTCGAAGGTTGTATATATGCACATCAACGGTGCGAATATGAACATCATTACTTTTTGGCCAAATCTCCTTTCTTATTTCTTCTCTCGTAAATGTTTTTCCCGGGTTGAGGGCAAATAGCTTGAGAATGTTAAATTCTATTTTTGGCAGAGTTATCACTGTACCTTTTACATTCACAGTGTATGCTTGCAGACTTAAGCTTATGTCCTCGCTAAGGGGGATTTCCTCAGTTTCCTTACGCCCGGGGATACGCCTGCTTAGAGCTTCTATTTTTTTTAAAAGTAATTTTTTGGATGTGGGGGTGACAATGAAATCATCTGCACCTTCTTTTAATAAACTTCGCTCAGCATATCTTTCCTCTTCCGTTGCCGTGATGCAAATTAGAAAATCAGGAAGTGGGTACCCGTTAACGTAGTTTTTTATTATTGTATTACTTCCGTTGGATTGTAGTTGCAAATCGCAAAAAACGATGTTCGGTTTTACGGTGTCAATAATTTCTTTTGCGGTGTTTGGATCTAAGGCAAACCGCATACGAAAGCAGGATAGCTCACCTGCTATATCCTTGAATAAACTTATGTTAGCTTTACGAGTAGACGCTATTAAGAGTTCGGTTTCACGTGTATTCATTCGGTGTAATCAACGGAACGTTTAACTTCATTTTTGTAAATGCAATGTTAAGTCTCCGGTGTTACCCGTTTTTTACCCGTGAATTAGGAAATTGTTATGTGTTGATGCAGGAATTTCACAAGAGTCAGTGTTTAGCCGTGTTTCCAAAGCTTCACCGGCATACCGAGCCGGTTTTTGAAATCGAAGTATCCCTTAATATCTCCGGAAGCCGAATAATGCCTCAATCGATGTACTTTACTTAATAACCAATTTACGCGTTTCCAAAATGCCGTTCTCAGTGTAGGCTTGTACGATGTAAACACCGGAATTGAGATGGTGCGAAGGAATTTCGTAGTACGTGTCGCTCAATTGCGGTCGAGACCAAATCAAACGACCGCTCAAATCGGTGAGTGTAGCACGGGCGAGTCGGTTTTCGCCACCGTCCAACACAATAACGCCGTTACCCGCATAAATGTCAACAGCACTTTTTTGAGCGCGTTCTGAAAAACCGGTGCTTCCCTCCGGCTCAGGTATACTGAATAACAGCTTGAAGCGATCGGCGTATGCCGTATCACTTTCGAGTTGTGCAGTGTAAGTTTCTTTTAAGATGGATGAGGTGTCAAGAGTAACGTTGTCAATAAGTTGAACTTGAAACCTATCTGTGAAAAGCTCGTCTATAGGCACATAAAAACTTACTTCCCCGCCCTCTTCACTTTGAACGGTTAACGGCACAACGTAACTCTCTTTTTCCAAAGGTTCAGGTAAACCCATAATCATCATTTCTTCGCCTGAAGGCAATTGAGCAGAAAGGTTGAGGTCTTGTTGCGCATAACGCTTGGGAGCATCGTATTTTTTATCGAATTCAAAGGTTGCTCCGTGAATTACGCCTAAAAGTATTGTACTTGTTCGCTTTTTATTATCGATTTGTAACCAGAATCGTGAAGGGGCATTTTCTCCCGATCTAAATTGGTTGTTGTTGCCCTTTTCACGCATACCGTTTGTAAAACTAATTGTTTGGTTTCCGTTGGTTTGTACAAAGAATCCTTGGCATGAGGCCAAATAGTCGGTAATAGAATTGTTGCTGCCCCCTGTTAAATCGGTAGAGCCTACGCTGTTCACGGCAATGTAGTCTGTACTAGACCCCGGTGAGCCGCTTTGGTCATCATCCCACACATAAATGGCAAGGGTATTAAGTGCGGAGTTGTTTGCACTAATGAAACTTTCAATATTGAAAGCGCTCGGGTAGGGGTTACCAATTAAGTTCCAATCATCACCGGTCCAATTCGCTCCTGACGGATTGTTACCCGCTTCTGCACTTATATTAATATTTCCGTTATGGATCGTTTGTCCTGAAAAAATGCGAGTAGCCGGCCCTCCTCCAGGGGCAAAATAGCCTCGGCCGGTATTGGCCCTTCCGTTAGCACTTGAGATAATGACGTTTGAGGTAAAGGTTACAGGGCCTGAGCCGCAGTCAGGCTCGTACGTAGTTGGGAAATCGTACTTCCATGATTGCGAGCTCGCCTCAAAAACAAATACATCGCATGCGTTGGCATCACTGAATACCCCGCTGTTATCATGCAGCCAAGCGTTTTCAACCGGACTACTCCAGCCGTTGTATGCCATGGTATTTGTCGTTCCCGTACGTTCAATATTATAAGTTCCGTTGTTTATATTTTGGTCAGAGCCCCCTTCTTGTGTTAGAGATCCCTCATTCCTTACCGTAATGGCACCGTTATTTTCGATACTACCTGTCACGTGGAGATTAGTTCCTGAGGTTACTTCAAGCGTTGATCCCGTTCCTGTTCTCAAGTAACGGTCGATATCAACGTTTGTGGTAAATGATGCGTTGGTTTGAAGCGCTGCCGATTCATATTCACCCGAAATTGAAGCAATACTTGATGATGAGGGCTGCGCAATCAGCCGGATGTTGTCCAGGGCAAATTCATCGCGGGCCCCGCCACCTCCATCATCATCTCCGCTCCAGCGAAAATACAAGTATTCACCGTCTTGCCAGTTTAATCCGGTAAGGTTTAGGGTTCGCTCATTGCGTTTCCATTCCGGAGAGGAGGCGGCGGCTTCAATAGAGATGAAATCCAAGAGTGAAACACCGGTGTAAACGACATCATCAGTAGAATAGGCAAAGTTGAAGGAGTTGCCTCTTGGTTGATTATTATAAATGAGCAATTCATAAGCTGCTTGAACCTGGTTAATCGTCACTCCTGTTTCGTTTAGTATGCGCAAAGTTAAAGAGCCGGGAGTCCATACACTACCACTGGGCTTCACACCCAAAGCGAAGTCATTTGATGATGTTTCAAAAGCGTAAATTCCGCCGATATTCTCATCACCCGTACTTGCACCACGTGCAAAATCACCGTCGGTTTTATTCTCAAAAAACGCTGTGGGACCGTCACCAAGCCCTATCGTTTTCCAAGCCCCGCTGTTGAGTTGACCGTTTGAAGGAGCAGGTGAAAAGCCGTTGCCGCTAAATTGACCTTCATTCACTCCCGCAATGGTTTGGTCAAAATCAATACCGAACAATACGTCGGGGTCGGTGATTCGCCAGCCGGCTTGAGGTTGATCGCCAACTTGTATCGCTACATTTTTAATCCCGATTTGTTTTGAGGATCCCGTAGTGTCAAAACCCCTGTCACTTTCCCAAGTCAGTTCAAAAATGGAATCCGGAGCTACACTGATACCCGTAATCACCGCCGATATCGGCTCATCAACGCCGCCTGCGGTTGAATAACTCAATGCCGGTTGTGTTACCCCGTCAATTTTTACCGTCCATTCCGGCGACCTGTTTTGATCTGCCCTTTCAACAGCACCTGTGTAGTGTACTCTAAGACTATCAAGCGTAATCCCCGTTCCATTTAAAACACGGAGTGTTGTAGTAAAAATACCGGTTGAACCGGTGTGTTGGTAGCCTAAAACTTTATCGTTTCCGCGTAACCCGGCTTCGCTCCCGAATCCCCAATCGCCTATGTAGGTACTGTCAGAAACACTCCAGCCAACCGGTAAAGAAATACTGTCGGTAAATTTCGAAAAGTCTTCGCTGTAGAACAGCATTGGGGAAAGAGTGGCGTAAGGCGGGCGCTCTACAATCTCTCCCTCAACTACAACATCGTCAATGCGGAATTGACCACCTCCTGAGGTGCCCCTCGAGCCGTTATCCCAACCTAAAATGCGTACTTCAACCGACTCCTGTGCATTAAGGGTAAAGGCTTCTGAGTATGACCTTGTAACACCATTCGGGACATTTTCTGTAGATACCTCAATGCCGTTTATTGTAACGGTAAGTGCTGACGGCCCGGCACCTGTTGCGCGGTTTAAAAAACTAATATGTGAAATATTTATCAAAGAATCGCTGTTAGATGAGAGCGTGAAGGAAAAGTATTTTGCTCCGGCCGATGATGGGTTCCCCCAACCTCCTGCTCCCTGCGCATAAGGGACTCCCGAGCCCGTCCAACTAGTTGGTTGAACCGAGTCATAAGTTATAGAACCCGAACTAATCATAAAATCACTCGCCGTAATTTGTGCCGGAACGTTTGTAGGGTTTACCGTTTCACCCGTGAACGGATAATCAACCAGAGTTATTTGAGCAATGAAATGGGAAGGAATAAGATAAAGGAATAAAGCCGAAACAATAAGCAAGCAGAAGTTTCTCATAATAAATAGAGTTTTGATGCAAATATATGGTGATTATTTATACTTCCCTGAACTTTAAACTTTAAATAGATATTACTAAAAATCGTTATATTTTTATGTGCATGAAGGTATTTCTCATACAGGTTGTAAGTGATGTCTTTTTGTGACGATTTCTTCGTACCTGGGTTAATGTGTTTACCTTTACTTTTGTTTCGTTATTTTTTATGAAGCATTCGGGTGGCCGGAGCAGGCATTTCAATTAGGAGAGTATGTGAAGAATAATCCTTTTTGGTTAATGTACAACCGCACTCCTGATGAAGTGAAGTCGTAACCGGGTTCAAAACAAAACATGAAAGTGATGAAAAAAGTATTTTACAACCTAATGTGTTTTTTGATGGTTTGCTTTTCTGTTCAGCTTACGGCACAAAGCCAACCTTTAGACTCTTTAGAGAAAAGGCTTGAACGTCTTGAGAAACGCCTAGAGGAGGAAAAAGCAGAGAGAGAACGACTCAAACGTGAGGCGGAGGTGCAAAAAAAAGCTGCCGAAGAATACCGTAGAGAGTATGAGGAGAGCCGCAAATCATCAAGAAGATTACGCCGTGAGCGTCGAGCCGAAAAAGTTCGCCCTTACCGTCCTGAGCTTTTTGACGCCATTCCCGATTCTCTCAAAACCGATGAAACAGTTGCTTTTTTCAAAACGGGTCGCAATCGAGTTTTTCAGGGTATTGAAATTGGCTTTTCGGCGTTTACTTACAACAATTTGTTCGCTTTTAACGTGCCTGATGACAGCCGGGGACTAGAGCTCAATAACGCCACTTCTATTTATTGGGCCATTAATCCTATTGAGATGGATGTGCGCATCATAGGTGAGTATTTTAAGTTTTCTACAGGATTGGGTTACGGGGTCAAAAACTTCTCATTTAGCAATAACTACTTTCTGGAACTAAATGATGATGAGGTGGTGTCGCGCAAAATTAACGACCCCGATTTAACTCGAAATCGTTTTAGAACGGGCTATTTGAATGTGCCTGTTTTGTTTCACTTAAACACGAGCTCAAAACCTTCAAAGTCCATTAGTTTTGCTTTTGGTGCCGTTACGGGAATAAGGTTGTTTGAAACGTATCGCGTTCGTTATGCCGATGCCGGGCAGCGAATCAGAATGAACACCAATCGCAATTGGAATACCAATCAATTTAATATTGATGCACGATTTGGAGTGGCTTACGGCGGGTTTCAGCTGTTTGCCATGCACTCCGTTGTTCCGCTGTTCAGGAAGGGCTTTGGTCCGCAGGTTCACCCATTTACCATCGGTCTTTCATTAAATACCTCTTTTGACAGGTAGTTTTTTCATTTTGGTCAGAACCAAAAAAGGCTCTGCACCAAAACAGTGCAAAGCCTTTTGAAATTACATCCCTTTAAGGGAGAGAAAAATCTCGATTTACAGCATGGTTGAAGGACAAACATAATCGGTAAGTTCAACGTCTTCTACCTCCTTAATGTCGTCAAATCCTCCTTTGATGTTCACCAAGTTATGATGACCGCGTGATTTGAGAATAGAAGCTGTAATTACCGACCGATAACCTCCCGCACAGTGTAAGTACGTTGTTTCATTCGCATTAAACTCTTTCATTTTATCATTGATGAAATCTAACGGAATATTACGCACTACATCATTTTTTAAGCTCTGTGATTTGTGTTCAGATTCTTTTCTTACATCAACCACCTCATTTACTTTCTTGTTTTTCAATAGTGAAGTAAATTCCTCAGCCGTAACATTTTTGATGGAGTCGGTTTCCTTTCCGCTTTTTTCCCAAGCTTCAATACCGCCTTTCAAAAAACCTAAAGTATTGTCGTAGCCCACGCGTGACAATCGTGTGATGGCTTCCTCTTCACTGCCCTCATCGGCAATAAGAACAATGGGTTGGCTAAGCTCCGGAATTAATGTGCCTACCCAACCGGCAAAACTGCCGTCAAGACCTATTGAAATGGAGTTGGGAATATGTTTGGCGGTGAAATCCTCAGGATCTCTAACATCTAACATAAGGGCACCGGCACTGTTTACGATATTTTCAAATTCCTCGGGGGTTAAAGCCACATTTCCTTTTTCGAGAACTTCGTCAAAGCTGCCGTATCCTTTTTTATTCATTACGGCATTTTTTGGGAAGTATTGGGGCGGCGCAACGAGTCCGTCAGTTACTTCCTTCACAAACTTTTCTTTAGACATATCTTGAAGCGCGTAGTTGGTTTTCTTTTGATTGCCCAAAGTGTCTGTAGTTTCAGAGCTCATGTTTTTTCCGCATGCCGATCCGGCACCGTGCCCGGGATAAACGATTACATCATCAGGCAGGGACATAATTTTGTTGTGTAGTGATTCATAAAGGTGACCGGCTAAATATTCACGTGATAAGTCGGTTTTTACCGCTAAATCGGGCCGGCCTACATCGCCTATAAACAAAGTATCACCCGAGAAAATAGCGTGTTCTTTTCCGTTTTCATCAATAAGTAAAAATGTTGATGATTCCATGGTGTGACCGGGAGTGTGTAAAACCTTTATTTTGACATCACCCAAAGTCAGTATTTCATCATCAGCGGCAATGTGCGCATCGTATTCGGGTTGTGCGTTGGGACCAAAAACGATTTTAGCACCTGTTTTTTCGGCTAAATCCAAATGGCCCGATACAAAATCGGCATGGAAGTGTGTTTCCAATACGTACTTGATTTTTGCGCCGTTTTCCTCAGCACGTTTAATATAAGGTTCAGTTTCTCTTAGTGGATCAACAATGGCAGCTTCGCCGTTTGACTCGATGTAATAAGCTCCGTGAGCTAAACATCCCGTGTATATTTGTTCTACTTTCATAATACAATTGTTTTTATTGTTTTTGTTTGACGATGCAAAAGTAGAACAGGATAAACCTTTAAATTGTGATATATATCACGTTGGCGGGTTGCCTTTATCTGCGTACAGGCTTAGGTTGTACAAGAATACGAAAAAGAAGAAGCTAAAGAAAGTCACGCCTATTTGAGTTTCCAGTGTATCTTCACTAATCATAGAGAGTGCGGCGTGAATGATAAAGAGTATGAAGAATTTATTTTGCAGACGGTTTGCGGTTCTGACCGAAAAAACAAAACACAATATGAACAGGGAAAGCCCGGGAATACCAAAGGTGAGCGCGACGGTTAAAAACTGATTGTGCGCACGATAACGGTATTTTGAGCTCAACTCGTTATTGGTTTCATTGTATGCGGCTTCAAATTCGTGGGGCACATCACCGGTTCCCGTTCCCAAAAGTGGATATTTTTTGAAAATGTGGATGCCGGTTTTTAAGAACTCTATGCGCATGGCAACCGAATGACCGCTTGGGTTCGCTCCCTCACGGTAGTTGTTGAGTTCGTAAAGCACTTTTAGCATGCGCAGTTCAAGCCCCGAGGCATTGAGGTAGGGCTTGCCCGCTATTCCGTTTTCAATGGCTTCAACCTCGCGTGCGGTGAGATTATGAACGCCCTCGGCATCTTTTTTTTCGCCTTTGGAAGTGAGGAACCTGATGAGGGTAGAACGCAGTGGTTGATTGCGTTTGTCGTAGCCGTCAAATTTCAATCGACTCCTTTCATTCCACGCTTTTTCTAATTCAACGGGCGCAATAAACCGGTAAATGAGATACCCGTTTTCCCTGAGGTTGTTGTTTTTGTCATGTATGTATTTTTCACCTTGTGCGGTTTTTGTGATACTGTAATCGGGGTAGTCTTTATGTCGCAAGTAGTCGTAGGCTTTAGAACCAAAGTAGCTCAAGGTTATAACGAACGCGACACTTAATGCGATAAAAAGGGTAATGCGGTAGTTTTTTTTCAGTTCGTGCGCGAAGAGAATTACACCCGCAATAATCACCGAAGCGAGCCCTAAAGCCCCGCTGATGACATGCAACAGCCCGATAAAATAAACAAACCAAATTCCTGCAAAGGCGGCGAGGTAAAGCACGTAACCTTTGATGTGCTTGGTGTAAATACCGTAAAACAGAAGTGTAATTGCCGTAACCAGTAACAGACTAAATCGAATATGTGAAATAAAAACCGAGATGTTTCTTATGTCGGTAATTTCATGCGGATAGTAAGCTTGGTAAAGATAATAGCTGTAAAAGGTTGCGGTGAGTGCTGTGAGAATAAATATGCTGCCCAAGATTTTTTCTTCCATACGGCTGAAGGGGTTTATGGTACTCAAAACCACCGGAAACAGGAGCAAGGGGAGTTTAATTCTGATATCTTTTAAGCCGTAGTCGTAATCGTGATTTGTCCAAAGTAAGCCCGCAATATGGAGGGCGAAAAATAAAAGTACGAGGAGCGCAGGTTTGCTTTTTCGCAGCTTTTGGAGTTTGTTTTTGAGGTTGCCTTCCCACAACCAGTTGGCGGCAATGCCTATACCCGCCACGCTTACTAAAAAAACAGAAAAGAATAAACCCACGCAAAGTACAGCCGTAAAAAACAAGAAAATATTCCTGTGAACTTTGTAGGGCAGGTTTATTTTTACGGCATTCAAGGTTAGTCTTTTTTGGTTAATATACCTGTGTACAATTCGTTTTGAGTAAGAATTTCAATGGCCTTTTCAATTTCCTCATCGTTATTGAGCGAGTTGAGTATTCGCCCGCGCTGATAATAATATCTCGAAACTATTTCATTTTCAACCACAGGTAATATTTGATCTTTAAACGTTATTAAATCCTGATCCTTGTTGTGGTAGATTTCTTTTTTTAATGCTGCATAAGCTTCCTCCAGTCGCTCGTAATACTGTTCCTTTTTGGTGGCTTTTTGCAGCTTTTCCAACATCTCTTCGGTTTTGGTTGTATAGTCGTATTCTTTATCCTCAAGGAATGCCTTAAAGCGTTTATAGTCTTCATCGGTCATCGCAAACTCTTTTGCGGGGGGGATAGAGTCATT
>PXEK01000229.1 GCA_003564735.1 Cryomorphaceae bacterium | reverse complement strand
CAATCTCAGGATTGGCAAATACGGTCACGGTAACTGAGTCAATACCTGAACAAGTGTCACTTGTTGTTTCTATTGTGTATGTGTAAACCCCGGGTGCGGGCGTCAGAGTAGGATTGGGAACGGTATCGCTTGATAAATCCCCTAGCGGAGACCATTGATAATTTACGGGGGGAAGAGATGTGGGGTTGCCGCCAATAATGAGTTCCTCACCTTCGCAAGCTTCAACATCAGGCCCTGCATCTGCGGGAACAATAGGATTAACGGTAATGTGAATAGTGTCGTTGTCTGAGCAGCCGTTTGTATCGGTGAAAGCTACAAAGTAGGTAGTATCTACATCAGGGTAAAAACGGGTAGCGGAGTCAGATTCACCCGAGATCAAATAATTGGGTGTCCACAGTACAGAGTCCAAAGAATTAGAAATTTCTAAAGTATCGCCAGGACACAAAAAGTATGCAGAGTCCAAATCGGCCACTTGCGGTTCAAATACAGTTACTACCGCACTATCGGTGGCTACACAGCCTACCGAATCAGAGATACTAAGAGTATAAGTTGTGGTTTCACCGGGCTGAACAAAGGTGAAGTTACTGTCGGGATTACTTATGTTATTTAGTGGAGACCAAACGGCTGTTTCTCCCGGGTTGAGTACTCCGGCACCTATTTGGATAGAGTCACCTATGCAAATAAACGTATCAGGACCTGCATTCGCTTCAACACCGCTCACGAAAACGGATGTTGAAACCGTATCAATGCATCCCGAGGTGTCAGCAAAAATAACGCTTAAAATGCCCACGCCGGTATTCCAATCTACTTGAACCGTACTACCTGTATCTGAGCCTACTATATTTCCATTTTGAGCTGCCCATTGGTAATTGACGCTTGCAGCAGAATCTACGGAATACGTAGAAACCCCCGCTCCTGTACAAATGGTGTCGGCACCCTGTATCCGCCCTACAGAGAAAGGTTTAACAGTTATCGAAAAATTTTGGAAAGTGGTGAGTGGAGGACATCCGTTATCTCTCACGGTTACGGTGAAGCGGTAAGGTTCTGTTCGACCCTGCTCGCAGGAGGTGTTCCAGCAAAACTGTGTACTCAAAATACTATCGCCCTGAACCGGAGACAAAATCGCAGGAGTAGGGCTCACTGCATTGCTGTCAAAAATGTTACCCGATGCACTCAAAAATAGGGAATCACCATCAGGGTCGGTGTAAGTCAAGTCTATACAAAAGGAGTCGCCGGCGTTCACTTCATAGTCAACGGGAGAGAGAGCAAACGTGTCTAAATTCGTTGTATCAAGAGACGGAGCCGAATTATCAGGGCATGAAACGACTAAAAGTTGCATATCTCTGCGCGTTAAACTGATCAGCCTACCGTTGCGATATTCTTCAATCTCCACAGTGGCTACATAAGTCCCGGGCACATCTGCCATGAACCTTGTGTTACCGTTCACAGGGTTAATACTTTGAAAACCCGTAGGTCCAAATTTTTGCGTTTCGTTATGGTTGGCTGCCCAAGTTACTAAAGGCGGAGGATTGGGGTAGGTAACAAAACCCGGGCCGTTCCAGTTGGGTACCGGATTACCTTGAGTGGTTAAACCTTCAAAGGGAGTCACCAACTTATAAGCAATGGAATCTCCATCGGCATCAAAGGCCGAGTTTGGAATGGTAGCTGTATCATTTAAACAAATAAATGAGGCCAAGGTGTCAGTGAATGATGCCGAATTATTTGGAAGTAAATTAGTACTGTTTTCCTCAGAGGGAATGAAACACTTATAAGTAAGAGTTTGGCTGCCTGAGTTTAACAGGTTGTTTATCCCTCCGGGACGGCAACAACGGTCATACATGATATGATAGCCCGATGCTGAAGGTCCCAGACTTACAGTTCCCGTATATTCAACAAGAGCAACACAAGTGGGTATTGAAAAAGTGCAGCCGGCGGGTAAACGAGGTTCAATAATGTCGAAGCCCGCTACTGTCATTTGCATGGTTTGTTCTCTGCTAAGCACTGAATCTTCAAGTGATCCCTCATAAACACCTAACGTAATGGGGTCTTCAGGAAACCCTGTTGGACTTCCCGGATTCCAATTTACGGAATTACAATCTAAATAGGCCTGAAACGTTAAACTATACAGCGTGTTGCCGGGGTTGTTGGGGTCAGAGCCTCCGTAGGTATAACTGATATTGCCTCCGATAAGGTGCGTTGCTGCGAGTTGCCCGGTGAAAAAAACACAACCAACGGACAACGCGAAAAGGATTAAGTATCTTTTTATCAGCGGTTTGTAGTTGCTCATATATTATTCTCGTGTTTTTAGAAAAATAAAACGTAAAAGTAATTGTTTTTTTTGACGTACATAACAGAATGATTGACTTTAATGACTTTGAAAATCTCCATGGGTTGAACGTCCTAAATATTTAGTACATTTGAGGTCTAATTGTCAGCCTTATGAAAAAAACCATACTTTTTGGTATTTCAATAGTTCTACTTCTTTGGTTTTCAACATCTTTTTCTCAAAATCAAAAAGTAGTTTTTGCCATTCACGGGGGGGCGGGGATTATTGAAAAGGAAAATATCTCTGATGAGTTAGAAAAAAAATACAGGGAAAAATTGAACGAAGCGGCCGCTGCCGGATTCGAAGTTTTGCAGGCCGGCGGTTCGGGGCTCTCAGCCGTTCAAGCGGCTATTATAATATTGGAAGATAGTCCTTTGTTTAATGCGGGTCGTGGCTCTGTTTTTAATTATGACGGAAAGATAGAAAATGATGCTTCAGTAATGAATGGCAAAACATTGGAAGCAGGTGCAGTGGCCGGAATTCAAAACGTCAAAAATCCGATTACGGCAGCTCTCGCCGTGTTACTGCACTCGCCACATGTTATGCTATCAGGAAATGGTGCGAGCAACTTTTTCAAGCAGCATGATATCGAGTTTATTGAACCGGAGTGGTTTTACACTGAACGGCGATTTCAAAGTCATATTGAATTGAAAAAGCAAATGAATAAGAAGAAGTCGGATGGAGACGGTTCTGACCAAAAGAAAAAAGATAATACTACGGGTCATATCCCCGATACGTCAAATCAGTACGCTACAAAATTTGGAACGGTTGGCGCCGTAGCTCTAGATTTAAACGGTAATTTGTGGGCCGGTACTTCAACAGGAGGTATGACAAATAAAAGGTATGGGCGAATAGGTGATTCACCCGTAATTGGTGCGGGAACATACGCCGATAATGCCACTTGCGCCGTTTCATGTACAGGTCATGGAGAGTATTTTATAAGGCTTTCCGTGGCGCATCAAATTGCGGCTGCCATGGCTTACGGTAAAATGCCGTTGGCCGAGGCGGCTCATCACATTATTCATAAAAAATTAGAGGAGCT
>PXEK01000021.1 GCA_003564735.1 Cryomorphaceae bacterium | reverse complement strand
TGCATTCATAATCTATATTTTAGATGATTCGTTTAATTCGCTGACTCTTGACAAAGTTAAGCAACTCCAAGGGAATATCCATCCGTTCTCAACATTTATTCAGAACGCAGCCATACCCTAGCCGTAAAGAGAAAGCGGGCAAGAAGTCAATTCGCGACATTAGGAATTAGACTGTACACTAACCCCGCAACAGGAAAACCAACCTTTTGTAATAAGAATTTTTTTAAGCTTCATAGAGTTGAAGCTTATGGAGTTGCCGTTGCTGAAAACCGTATTCCCGGAAATCTCTCTGATTTTACCGATTTCATCGTATTTCAAATGATCGATTTCCAGTACCATTCCGCGGCTTTTCATATCCTCTTTTACTTTTTCAATTTCCGAATGAGAGAAGTCGGGAGTTATTTCAACCTCGAAGGCACTAAACCAATGGTGTTGTATTCCCGCAAACACAAATATGCCCAATAAGAGCACGATCGAAATAAGAATTATTTTTTTCATAGCGTTGAAAATTAAGTTTAAGTCTTCAAAAATAACATGTTTTGGCCTAATTCACAAACTGTCGGGTTATTCCCGCAATCGACCCCGATGGTCTTCCGATAAACTTTTGTACCCCGAGAAGCATTCATTGAAAAGGGATTTCTAAAATCACAGATTCGGAGTCATGAACAACCTGGGTGATATAGAAAAAAGTTTCGAACGATTCTTTAGGTGTAAATTGAGCAGCTCAGAATTTCTAAAAACATCTTGAGGCAATATTTTTGGTGAGTGTATGCGGGTATGTTTACTTTTACGCCACGAAAAAGGGTATTAATTTTGAACGGATAGAAACAAACATATACGCTTGAAAAAGGATCATGTATAAAAAGTTAAAATGTTTATTTTTTGGGTTATGTGTCACCGCTTTTGGTGAGGCCATTGCGCAGTTAAGTCCGGAAATGTATCAAAACCCCGAGCTGTATTACGATACCATGCCCATACCCAAGCAGTTTGATCATTTATTGTTTTATGTACAACGTACAAAGGACAAGAATACAGCCGTGTATTTGCTCAATTATGATAAAAACGGCAATATTGTAAATGATGACCCGATAAAAGCGAGGTGGGTAAATTATGAAACCGATACTTCCAAAACCGATTTATCTTATTTTCAACGTAAACTCACTTACGGAGTAACTTCCGAGTCCATTATCGGCGGGCACAAACTCACCTTTGCCGCTTTTAAGGAGCGCAAGGCCTCTTTGCGAAAAGATGATGAAACGGGCCGGTACTTTGTTTATACCACACTGAATGATAAACTTGCCATTTTGCACAAAATTTACGTCGAAGTTAAGGGGGGCAGTTTTTTGTTTCCAAAAATCGGGATGGTTCATTTTTACGGTTCTTGTGCGCGAACCGGTGAACCCATTCACGAGAAGTACGATTATTGATTCGTATTCTTTATGTTACTCATTTAAAAAAAGTAACCTAAACCCATTCCGACCCGAATACTCAAATCGGGTTGAGAATAGGGTAAAGTACGGCTAAAGGGCTTCTGAATAAAGCCGTTTACCATAAAATTCCCCAAAAAAGCATCCATCCCAAGGTGAAACATGCGGTAAGTACCGCCCGTGAATTCCTCACGAGCACCGTAGTAATAATCAGTCTCCGCATGTTCGAGAACTCCCCCGGCGCTCGCCATGAGTTTATAATTGCCGAGGGTTAGGGTTCTGAACATTAAAAGTGAACTTCTCAGTTGATTTCCAAACCTATACTGCGACTCATTGGTGGTGTTGAAGGTGTAAAATGCGTCAAAATTTAACCCCCATTTTTTTATTCTTGTGGTGTATATCATGTTGAAGGTGGTTCCAAAGGCTCCCGTGCCGGGTTGAAATTGAGGGGGTAAAAGCTGTTGATTATAATCGCGGGCACGGTATTTTCCCGTGGGTAAGTTGAGTGAAAGGCCGCCCATAAGGGTGTTTTTCCACTTGACGTTTATACTGTCGCCGGTGTTGATGAACATGTAATTGGCCATTATTCTAAAATCACCCGGCGACTGAATGGCACTGCTGCCTTCAGCCTCTCTTCTTTGGTGTACGGCGTACGGAATAAAGCCCATGAGTTGTATTCTTTTATGAGGATAGGTTCTAAACCATAGCTCCTTACGGTGAAAATAGTCGTTATTTACTCGACTTCCGTTGTTGAAATTCAACTCCGTAAGAGGATGGCTAAAGTTTTGGTACTGATACCTCAGCCCCACAATATTGCGTTCAAATTGGGGCACAATTCCCAAGAATGCGCCACTGCCGCCACCGCCGCAGACATCACATGCTATTGAGGGTATAGAAGCGAAGAGTAATAAGGTTATGAAAATGAGTTTTTTCATTGCCGGGGATCTGAAAATAAGGGGTTTTCAATAAAGTTGTAATCGGTCAAGGTGCCCAAAAACGCTTTTAAATCGGCTTTTTGAGCCTTGCTGAGCTCGAGGTTTTGGGGCAAATCGGTGTCGGCATCCGGGGCATACCGTTCATTTGTGGTGTAATGGTTCAACACTTCATCTAAGTTTTCAAACCTGCCGTCGTGCATGTAAGGCGGGGTTAGGTTGATATTCCGTAGTGAGGGGACTTTGAATTTCCCTTTATCGGCTTCAATAGACGTAATGCCGTACCTGCCGTAATCTTCATTTTGTATTTCAATGCCGTTATTTCGGTAGCTAAAGTCGCTAAAAAGCGGTGGTTTATGGCAAGAAGCACATTGTGCCTCAAAAAGTTGTAAACCTCTTTTTTCACTTTCGGTAAAAACGGCTTTGTTTTGTTGAACGCGGTCATATTTCGCGTCTGCAGATATCATGGCGCTCATGAATTGAGCGAAGGCGTACAAAATGTATTTATCTGTAACCGTATCGGTATCGAACACTTTTTTAAAAGATTCTTGATAATCGCTGCGCGCACCTACTTTTAAAACAACGTTGAGGAGTTTTTCGCCCATTTCTGCAGAATCTTGAATTGGTGCAATAGGCTGTACCTCAATGTGGTTTATGCCTCCGTCCCAATTAAATCCGGGATGCCACGCCAAATTGAACAGTGCGGGTGAGTTTCTCAATCCCGTACGACCTTTGATTCCCGTACTCAGGGCTTTTCCCGGATCGCTAAAGGCTGCGCTTTGTTTGTGGCAACTTGCGCAGGATATTTCGCCGGTTTTGGAAAGGGTTTTGTCGTAAAACAGTTTTCTGCCTAATTCTACGCCCTCAATCGTAATGGGGTTGAGCGGGTTGTCATAGTGCTGCTCAGGGAAATAACCGGGTACTTGAGGTAAGTGAGTACTCTTGGGTATAGGCACGGGAACATCCTTTCGGCACGACGAAATCGCCAACCAAAGAACAACCGTTATTACAGCGATTATGAATAACCTGCTATGCATCATTTTGGAATTAAAAAGCGCGCCAAATGACTTGTTTTTGCAAGTCATTTGGCGGCTTTTCATTGTAGCCGATCGTTGTAAAATGCGCGAATTTTAATTGATGCCGTCAAGCATAAACGCAAATTGGAAATTATCGGCAATTTGTACGGCTCTTGCTCCCGGCATGTGAATGTGGCCCAAGTCTTCAATTTTAAGTCCGCCGTGCCAAATTCGTGCTGCATTTACATACATATTCACGTTTGAAGTGCCGTTATTTGTAATGGTCATGGTACTTCCAAAGTCGAAATCTACGGTTCTAATGGCATTGTTATCTCCTTCGAAACCGCCTATATGGTAAGCAAATGATGGAGAATGGCCGGTTTGGTGCGGCGACTCACCTTCTACTTTTATGAAAATGTAACCCGTGTTCCAATCCCAAAACATACCGTTAACGGGCGAAAGAGCTCCCTCTTGAGCGCCTGATGTATTACGCTCGGCATCTACACCAATAGTAAACTTCATACCGGTGTAATTTCCGGCGGGTACGTCACCAATATTCAATGTTACCAATGCGTTGTCTTGTGCATCTGCAATTCGGTAACTCTCAGGTTCAACCCATTCGCCGCCACCGTCTTTTTTCAGTTTTACATTACTCACATAGTATTTGTACATGGTAAGGGTCAGTGTATCTCCCGTTCCGGGGTGAGTGAGCTCGGTGTTGAGTTGTAGCTCGGGGGAATTACTTCCGCTCGGACCCCACACGTGGGTGAGATTCAGGTTTACCGTCCCTTTTGCTTCAGGCTCGGGTGTAGGCGTTCCGCCATTGTCATCGTCATCGCTGCTGCATGATGCCAAAGTAAAGGCCAAAGCCATCATAAATAGGCCTTTATATAGGCTTGAAAGAGTTGATTTTGTTTTGTTTAAATGTTTTGTCGTTTTCATAATGATAAAATTTAAAATTGATAATTTTTTTGTAGAGTTGGTTAGTCGCAGGCTCATCTAAAGTTACCGACTCGGAGGTTTAAAAGGAGGCTTAAAATATCCCCGGCTTACGCTTTCATATAAAGCTGAGTAAATGTGCCGTATTTTAAGTGTCAATGGTTTTTGTAGTTGTTCAACATCTGAAACCAAAAATAATAAAAATACGACAATCACAGCTTTTTGCACGGGAAGTTCAAGGGTATCATCGGCTTTTACCTCCGTGTTTCCCACGGCCATTTTTTCCATGAATACACAAGAGCCGTTGCATTGCAAGCCCGGATTGTCTTTGTTTTTACAAAGCACTTTTGCATACCGATCATAATTACACACATAATGTCTAACCACAAAAAGTTGGAACAAGCTGTGTGCAATGATGCTGCACAATAATATGAGTGCTTTTGTTTTCATCTCAATCTATCAATTGTGAATGTGGTCAAATGTAAAGTGGCGCTCAAAATGCATTGGCGTATCGGTATGCTGATTCTCATTTAAGAAGTCGGCGACAAAAAAGTAGTAATGTACGGCCGGCGTTGCTTGAGGAGAAACGTACAGCGGTTCAACCCAATCGGTTTCCAACTCGACCGAACCCCTCGCGCAGTTGTGAAAATTGTTTTCACTGCGGAGTTCAACTTGTAAAAAGCAGTCATCTTCGTTATCCAAAGCTCCAAATTGCAGCGAAATACTTCGGTATTCTCCACGCGGTATGCTTTTAATTGTCAAGTGTACTTCTTGGTTGTTTTGCAACCGGGAAATAACGTTTTGATCCGTATCGCACCAAACATCTCCCGATAAATCCGTTAAACAAACAGAGTTGATTTGTAAATCTAAACGGTTCACTTTAAAGCTTCCGTTTGTTAAACGTACAGTATCGTTAATCAACAAAGGAAATGGATGACGTGCCGTATGGCGATGATCTATTTTTATAATCATCTCACCGGTAATGTTATCGTTACGTGTTTCGTCCAATCCTTTCATATCGTCATTTTGATTGCAACCTCCTATGATAAGGAGATATGCAAAAAACATATATACTTTGTACATATTGCGAAAAAAACAAACTTAATGAATGAGTCACCAAGCCGAAGCAGCCGTAACAACAGCACTCCGATTTAACCTAGAGCCCTTCAGGTCAATAAAATGATTTTTAGATAATTGTGAATGGTGGAGCTTAACTCTGCTAGATGCATCGTGATTCTACAAACGTGTATTCAACTGTTGGTGCACAACAGATTGAGCATTGAAATCACAACGCGTGAGAATAAGCTTTTTTCAACCGCAAAAGATATCGGCGGGCGGTTTGATAAGACCTAAAGGATAGCCTTGAATAAGCACGCCCGGTGCATGTATGTGAGTGGAGCGAGTACTTGTATATTCGGCGTTTTGAAAAGAATACAAAGGTGTTATTTGAAAAGGAGAAATAGAAATTTGAATTTCGGGCGCTTCAGGTTTTTCTTGGTCAGAACCTTCAACCAAACCCATTTCTTCCATAAAAGCGCACGAGCCGTTACATGATAATTCGGGTTTATCTTTGTTTTTACACAACTCGGTAACGTAATACTCATAATCAACAAGGTAGTTGGCTATGAGGCCCAATTTAAGCATTCCCGTGGACGAGAATAGCATGATTAGGAAAAGGGCTTTTAATTGTCGCACCGCTGAATAATTTGTCCTTCTAACGTGAATTATTTGGTTTGGTTTCTTTTTGAGACTCCCGGAATGTGAAAAATTTTGAGATAAGGTTTTGGCTACAGTTTTGATTGGTTTGCGAAAGAGGGAATTTTGAAAAAAAGACAAAAAAAAAGGTGGAGACCAACCCACCTTTAAAGAGCAATAATATAGCGTGATTCGATTATTATTAGTGCAATATTCGCAAGTATTGTACTTGTGTACAAGCTAAAACGGGAGAGCGGTGGGTCAAAATTAATAAACGGTAGATTTTTTCGGTTAAACGGTACAACATCGTTTTTTATCCTCAAAACCGTTGAGCGGTTATTGAATTTCAGTTGAGCTTATAATACTTACAATACCTACTGAGTGCTTTGAATTGAGTCATTTCTAACGGCGTGGCACCATACTTCTCCAAAATTTTTGGATAGGCCTCGATCAATAGCTCCAATTCCGGGTTTTTATTCAAAAAAGCTATGGCCAGGCCTCTAAAGCAGCGCAGGCGAAGGTTAAATGCCTCTTCACACTTTTCTCCCGGAAAGGCGTTAAACAATGCGTCTAAATGGCCTATGTCACTTAACCGACTCAAGTAATCCAAACCTTCTTCATCAAAAAAGCGCTCAATGGTTTTGATGGTACCCGCATACGACTTTTCGTCGCGAAAGCGCAATCTGAACGAAGGCTCACGATGGTATTTTCCAAAGGATATGATGGCCGTGTTGCTATGCGTTTTAAAGTCGTTTAGTCCCGTAGTGCAATCTTGAATAAGTTCTTCAACAGGGTTTACGCGACAGCCGAATGTCATTTCCAATCTCACTCCATCATCATATTTAACGGGAGCAAAAATCACATTTTGAAAACCGCTGTTGTAGGTTTTACGAAACTGCATAAAACCATGGTGGTAAAGGAATCCGTTTTCTAAAAAGAACGGGGTTAGGTCTTCGACCATTCGCCTAAACGAAAAATTATTCATGCACAGGTAACATATTGACGGCCTTAAAGTTTTTAGAGTTTTCCCGCCACCACACAGGCTTTCTTGAAATGCTTTACGTTGCCTTCCAAGTCAAATAACTCGATATAAACCACATGAATACCTATGGACGCCTTTTCTCCGTTCTCATTAACGCCGTCCCAAGTGAGTGCGCCTCGCCGACCTAACAACTCGTTTCGCGCTAAGTTTTTGATGAGTCTGCCGTTTTGGTCGTAAATTTTGATGTTGGCTACATATCCCGGCGCCGAAAGTTCATAACCGATGTTCAAAACATCATTGTACCCATCATTATCGGGCGAAAATGTTTCGGGAGAAAGGGTGATTTCATCTTCTTGTGTTTCTAAATCGGCGCGTTGTGAGTTGGTGTAACCGGGAGTGGCAAAGTTTACGGTTTGGGAGGCACTGTGCCAGTTGCTTTCCTCATTCGTAGGTCGCTCGTGTGATATACGCTCAAGTGAAACGCCGCTTAAATCGCGTAAAATTGAGAAGTGAAAATCTGCAGAGTAACTAAAATCATCAATGGTATCACTAAGTGTTGAAACAATAATCACCCTTCCGTTGCTGTTGGTCATGCGGGGCATGGCTTGGGTGCGTAAATTCTCCACGGCAGCCTCCGGATACTCTTCAACAATGTTTTCAATGTCGGGTGTCAAAGCCAAATAACTGCCCGGCTCAACGGTATAATCACCGGTAATGAGTTCTGATGCCGGATTTCCCGCCGTGTTGTCATAATCAAAGCGCCAACCGCTGAGTGATACGGAATAATCTTTGGGATTGTAAAACTCTATAAATCGTGAACCGCCGGTGCGCGGATTAAACAATACTTCGTTGATTACCAAGTCACCGGGTTGAGGCAGCGTAAATTGCCTATCGGCGCGGTCGCCCTCAAGAGCGGCACCGGCGCAGTCAAAAGCCCCGTTGATGCGCAACTCGTAAACGGTTTCGGGTTGTAAATCATCATTTAGCGTGAGAATGACCTCAAGCGGCTTATCTTGATTTACGTCAATATTTACCACGTCTAAGGCGGGAAGGAATAGATAATCTGCCGTAATAAGCGAGGCCAAATCCATGCGGCGATTAAACGTCACTTTAAGTCTGTTCAACTCCTCCACAATAACCCCTGAAATGCGTGGAGGCTCGACTTGTAAATCGGGGTCGAAAACACTGTTTTGTTCCCCCGGAGTTCCCCCGATTTCACGACTGCTCGAAGTCCAGTTGTTACGCCCCTCACAAAAGTCAACAGGGTTTTTACGTTCCAAACTAAACCCTCCGCCAAATGCTTCACTTGTGTGCCATTGTCGGCGGTAGCTGAGTTGGTCAATTACCGTGCCCCCGGCATTAGTGAGCGTTAGGTCATCATCATTCAAATTGGGACTTGGCCCGCCGCTGAAAGCGATAACTCTGCCAAAGGCTTCATAATCTTGCTTAAAAGCCGTAGTTGTCACAATGAGGTACTCCTCCGGGAAAATAACGGTGTTGGGAAATGTCCTGCTTGAGGTACGATCAGCATAAGTCAAATCACCCAATCGAAGCGGTTTATCTGTCGTATTGTAAAACTCGGTAAACTTTTCATTGGGTAGGCTCCCCAATTCATCGTCAGGATTGTGATGTACTTCGTTGAAGATGATTTCAAACGCCTTAGGTTCAACTCCAAGCGCAAAAGTGATTTCAATGGTGGTGGTGTTTCCCCAACAATCGCTGATATTGGATGCCGAAAGTTCGAAGATTTCCGCAGAGTCAATAGGGTTCTGAAAAAAAGCTGTAACCTCATTGTCATAAGTGCCGCTGAGGCTGACATTAGCAACGTTTACTCCTTGATTTACATTAAAATTACCGGTAATTACCGAGGAGCTGTCGAGGGTTTTATTAAAAATGATTTTGAGTTCGGTTTCGGTCAGAACCTCAAATTGCTCTGCAAAAGGGACGCCGGTATCAGGCGTGGTGTCATAAACGCTGTTTTGCGTGCCGGGAGTTCCGCCCAAAGGGTCATTGGAGGCTATCCAGTTGTTGGCGTTGCTGCAAGGGTCGTTGGGGTTGATGAGTTCCAAACTGTAACCGCCGCCCGCCTTTTGACTGTCGCGATACCACGCATAGGTGTAAACCACGCGGTCGATGCGTTCATTTTGTGCCGACCAAATCGAGATGTCATCATCGCTGTTGCGCAATATAGGCATACTTGGAACGCCTATGACGTTTGGAATAAAATCGAAAAGGGATAAGTTGCGCTCATCAACCAAAACCACATACTCACCCGGAAGCAGCGCATAACGCGGAAGCGGTGACGAGTTGGAGTTATCGTGAAATTCCCAATTGCGCAGTTCAAAAGCTTTGTTGGATACGTTGTAAAGCTCTACGTACTCCGCCTCGGGCAAACCTACAACCGGTCGTTCATCGGCCATGATTTCATTGATGATCACATCCCCGGGATCAGGGATTTGCGGTGTGAAAAACACAAAATCGGCTTTTTCGTCTCGGGCGGGGTTACCGGCCAAATCTTCAACATCGTTCACCGTTACCGTGTAGCGCAATTCGCTTTGTAAAGCGGGAGTAAAAAGGAGGTTGACTCTGCCGGGTTCCGTGCCGCTTACATTAGCCGCAGCCGGGGCGCCTACTCCGTTATCAACCGAATAGTTTTGGGCATTACCCGCTGTAGCGGGATCTACTTCTTCATTGAAGTAAAGAGCAACCGATGTGGCGCTCAAAGCAACGGCACTGTCTAATCCGGGCGGAATGGTATCGGGGATTACCGTTCCCGTGACGTTGAAGTCATCAAAGTAAAAAAGTGTGGCGCGCGTGGAGGTGTAGGTGCAACGTACCCCAAAAAATTCGGCGGTCATGTGCTCATCGTCTGTGGCCGTGCCTTGAGAAATGTAGTTTCCTGCCATCCCGGTATCTATTTCCAATTCCCACTCGCCCGCATTGTCGCGAGTAACGCGCACTTTGAGTTCGGGAGCGGTGGTAACGGTGCCGTCTGTACCCTTGATGATTTGGGTAGATGAATTTCCCGTTTGCTTGTAGAGGGAAACGTGGTCCACATTGCCCGAGAAACCGCCCACACGAACAAAGTATCCGTTGAGGTTTTGCAGCAAATCGGGACTGTCGCTGATGAGGTACACACGGCAAAAGTTAGAACCGGAGGGATTAAAGTCCATTTTCACGTAAAATTCCCATTCGGCATCTAAAATGGCCCGACTCCGGGTGGTGAGGTAGGCTTCATTGGTGATGTTGTCGTTGAGTTGGAGCTGGTTCTGATTATTAACAATAAAAAGCCCTGTATCGCCTGTCCACTGCGGATTTTGCGTAAAATCACCGTCAGAAAAATCATCGGTGAACTGAGCCCAACACAATCGGGAGGCAAAAATGAGAATGATGAGTGTATAGTATTTCATGTAATACGAATAACCGGCCAAAAATAGTCATTTTAGACGGTGCGGTGAAATAGTACAGGGTTAACGGTGGGTTAATTAATCCTCACATGCTCAATCGAGGTTTTACACCGCGATTTTTTATCGTAGATTGTGAAATGCAAGTTTTTGAAGGCACAATAAAACCCCGAAAAATTGCACCTTTGCGGCAAATTTAAAAACCATGAAAATTGCAATTATCGGTGCTACCGGAATGGTAGGGCGAGAGCTTTTAAACGTATTGGCGCAAAGAGGAGTAAAGGTAACGGAGTTGATTCCGGCCGCCTCAGAAAAATCGGTAGGGAATGAAGTGATTTTTAACGGAGAAACCTTCAAGGTGGTATCATTGGGCGATGCCGTTGCCGCAAAACCGCAGTTGGCTTTATTCTCGGCGGGCGGTGATGTATCCAAAGAGTGGGCGCCAAAGTTTGCCGAGGCGGGCACTACGGTAATTGACAACTCATCGGCCTGGCGAATGGAAGCGGGTATTCCGCTGGTTGTACCGGAGATTAATTTTGATAGCGTTACGCGGGGTGACCGAATTATAGCCAATCCCAACTGCAGTACTATTCAGCTCTTGATGGCATTGGCGCCGTTGCATCGCGAGTACGGCTTAAAGCGAGTGATTATTTCTACCTATCAATCCATTACCGGAACGGGGAAAGCGGCCGTGCAACAATTGGAAAATGAGCGCGCGGGGGTGAAAGGCGAACAGGCTTATCCTTATGCGATCGATAAAAACTGCCTGCCCCATTGCGATGTGTTTTTAGATAACGACTACACCAAAGAGGAGATGAAGTTGGTGAATGAAACGCGTAAAATTTTAGGTGATGACAGCATTGGAGTAACGGCCACCGCAGTGCGCGTTCCCGTTGAAGGCGGACACAGCGAGGCGGTAAATATTGAGCTGGGAAAACCTGCTGATGTTAATGCTATTCGCAAGCTGATGCACCAAACAAAGGGAGTGATTTTACAGGACAACCCGCAGATGAATGTTTACCCCATGCCCCTCACCGCAAAAGGAAAAGACGAGGTATTTGTGGGCAGGATAAGAAAAGATGAATCGCACCCCAACGCTTTTAACCTTTGGGTAGTTGCCGATAACTTGCGCAAAGGTGCGGCTACCAATGCCGTGCAAATTGCAGAAAGGTGGATTGAGAGCTTTGGGAAATAGTTTTGGAGGAAATGCAGGGAGTTTTTAAAATAGCAGATAGGAAGCGGTAAACCTAAAATTAATGGTGTTGAAAGTCATATTAAACATATTGTTATTTCGGGAAAAGTAAAAGTCACTGTACCTTTCAAAACCAAGAGTAGTTTGAATTCTGCTTCCCTTTTTATGGTACTTGAAACCGGTGCCTAATATATTACCATACCCATCGATGTTAGACATCTTTATCAATTCATCTGTTGACGTTTCGACTATACCTCCACTATTTTCACTTGCCATACCATAATAATATAAACCCAAGTCAATATAAGGTACAAGCTCCCCTTTTGGGGACCATCTAAGATTTAACGACATAACCCGTGTTACATATGAAACTTCATACTCGGTAAGTTCATCATTCAACCGGTCATCAAAAAAATACAAGTTAGGCCCTTCAAAAGCTGTTACACCAAAACTTGTGCTTAAGTCACCTTTAAACAGCGCAATAACGCGAGCATTAATTTGAATACCTCCGGAACTTCCCATTCCGCCCGACCCTCGACTGATATCTCCCCCAATTCTAGTATAATTGAAACCGTAATTAAACCCGATTGAGAAAAACCTGTCTTTTTTGCTATTTACTTCATTCTCTTGTGCCATCACCGGCATTGTAACTAAAAAAAGGATACCGGTTAAGGTTGTTATATATTTTATCATCATAATTTGGTTTTAGACTTAATAACTAATTAACTACAACGAGTTTTTTTCTGAAAATTTCATTTTGGGTTTGTACAGTTAGCAAATAAACACCTTTTTGGTTGATATGAATGGATGAATTATTGTGGTTGTTAACAGGTATTTTTTTTCCCGAGGCAATTTCATGAAGTGTAACATGTTTAATAACATGCGGAGTTTGGATTTGAAAAATTCCGCTTGAACTCGGGTTTGGATAAACCGATAATTCATCTTCACTTTTCAAGGAATTATTGACCACAGAGACACTTTCAAGTTTAAACTGCCATAAGGTGCCCTGATTGGGAGGGGAAATTAGTGTGGAGTCCTCCATTTCCGGAGGCATAATACCTGAATTTGGATCCACTTCTAAATACAGGAAAAATGGCGAATCCCCGTTTTCATGAAGTATTCCAAAAGGCAACAAGTCATTATCGCAATCAATGCTGTGTAAATTGCAGAAAGGTGGATTGAGAAGTATGGGCAAATGAAATAATTGAACGCGGGACAGGTAATTTTGAGTCTAGATTTGTTGTCCTTTTTGCATAAATCAATTCAGTGGTTTTAGCTTAAATATTTTAAATGAGGCCTCAATTTTATTTGCAAAGATATTTTTTGTTGTGTCTTTGGAGGGGCTTGTGCGCAAAGCCAACACTTCTCCATTTGAGTAAGCTTCATAGTAGCCGTCGGTTTCTGTTAGTTTTTGCCTTTTGATGAAATTCATATCGGTATCATAAATGTCGGCAAAAACATACATCTTCATGTTCACTCCCTTCTCTTTATTAAAAATTGAATGATGTGGTTTAAATCCAACAACACAATAAAATCCAGGATTCTCAAAATAAAAAACAGGTGACCATTTATTTGTCATAAAGAATTTAAGAAAGACTTCTTTCATGCTTTGGTCTAAACGCTCCACTTCTTCAACTTGATTACTATCTAAAAATGATAGGTCGGAAGTTCCTTTCATTATAATTTCCGGTGCGCTATCGTTCCTTGTGATATTATATAAAACGCTATCTGAGCCTATCCTCACATAAGGAATTTGATTTATTAATGATAATGACATTGTTTGAGGTGACAGATTGTAAACGGTGGTTCCACGAGGAAACTTAAAAGGTAAAACTTCAGCTTTATTATCCTGATAATTATATTTCACAAATGACTTGAAATCCACATTGTGTTTTTTATTTGACCTCCTACTTAAACCACCAAAATGAAAATATAAGTTGTTATTATTAGAAACCCCTGCTCGCCTGCGAGTAGGTAAATGATTAAAGCTTCCACTGCTCGTCAGTTCGCTGTTCAAAATTCGTTTTGAAAAGCGTGTAAAAACATTCAAGAATATAACTCCTGTGTTTGTGGTTAAACAAATGACACTATCGTTATATTTACTAAATGCATAAAAGTCATTTAAATCACCGTAATTTTTATGGGTAAATAACGAATCAATATCAATATAGTTTTTTGAGTGGTATTGATTATTCGAATTAATCGTTTGTTGAATAATTCTACCATTTTCATAATCTAAGTACACATTAGAAATCAGAGTGTCATGAAATAATACCACATTTGCATCTTTAATCTGTCGGCATTTTTGAGTACTATTAGAAATTAAATGAGAAACTTGTGTTTTCTCACTCGGAAAGTCTAATGTGACAAGGTGTTCAAAAGAGAACTCTGTCAAATTGTTTTTGGTGTCTACTTTTTTAGAGCAGCTTGTGAGAATTACAAACAAAGAGTAAATAGCAAAAATAACCTTAGACCTATTCATTATTGAAATAATAACAGTGTTTTTGGACTTGGAAAAATATGACTGCCTTCAACGCGAAAGCAGTCATATTTAAATAATTATTCTTCCGACTCGTCGTAATCGGGAAACAAATGAAATATTAATAAATCCAGAGCATCTTGATTTTCATCTAAATTATCAGGTGTAATCAGATCATCTGCTTGTTCAATAAAGCTTTCGGTGTCGAGGCCAAAAGAAAGTGCAACATCATGAACAAAATCAGGTAAATCATCATTTGCACCGTCGTCACCGGAAGGTAGAGGCCAAACAGGCGTACATGGCTGAGGGCCGGGACATTGATCTATACTGCCATATGCACAACCAATGGCGAACCAATTAACTCCCTGGTTATCAGTAACTGTACAGGTAAAGATTGAAAATGGGGGAACCGCTACTTCATCCCCGGAGTTTTTACTCTTAAATTTTGAATTATCAACTTCCTCTACATTGTTTTTTTGCCGAGAGGTCACTTGTTCATTC